>NZ_JBBDQW010000047.1:0-33091 GCF_040905785.1 Tistlia sp. | reverse complement strand
TGACGATGTGCTTGACGATGGCGAGGCCGAGGCCGGTGCCGCCGAGCTCGCGCGAGCGTGCCGTGTCGACGCGGTAGAAGCGCTCGGTCAGGCGCGGCAGGTGCTCGCGCGCGATGCCGTCGCCCTGGTCGGCGACGGCGAAGGCCAGGCACGGCCGGCCGAGCCGGCGCGCCGCGGCGTCGCGATCCGGGTCGGCGCGCCGGACGGCGATCCGCACCGGCGTGCCGGCGCGGCCGTACTTGATGGCGTTGTCGACCAGGTTCTGGAAGACCTGGGCCAGCTCGTCCCGGTCGCCGACGACGGCGCCGCGGTCCTCGACCGAAATTTCCAGGCGCATCTGCTTGGCGCGGGCGCGCAGCTCCAGGGCGCCGACGACGCTGTCGAGCAGGGCCTGGGGATCGACCGCCAGGTCGGGCGGCGTGTGCTCGCGCATCTCGATGCGCGACAGGCTAAGCAGGTCCTCGACCAGCCGCGCCATGCGCAGCGCCTGCTCGTGCATGATCGCCAGAAAGCGCTCCTGCGCCTCGCGGTCCTCGCGCGCCGGCCCGAGCAGGGTCTCGATGAAGCCGAGCAGGCTCGACAGCGGCGTGCGCAGCTCGTGGCTGGCGTTGGCGACGAAGTCGGCGCGCATGCGCTCGGCGCGGCGCACGCCCGTGAGGTCGTGCAGGGCGACGATCGCCACCGTGCCGTCGAGCGCCGGCGTGCCGAGCGGCACGACGCGCGCCGAGAAGTGCCGCTCGACCTCGCCGAGCAGGGTGAACTCCACGACCCGGCCGCCCTCGCCGGAGACCGCCGCGTCGGCCGCCGCCAGCAGCTGCGGGTTGCGCAGCACGCCGGTCAGGTTGCGCCCGGCGATGCCGAGGCCGAACAGCGCCTCGGCCGCCGGATTCGCGCGCAGGATGCGGCTGTTGCGGTCGAGCATGACCAGCGGGTCGGGCAGGGTCGAAAGGATCGACTCGTTGCCGGCCATCGCCGCCTCCAGCTCGCGCCGCCGCCGCTCGCGTTCGCGCGCGGTCTCGGCGATCGCCTGGTCGAGCTCGGGCGCCAGCAGCCGCGAGCCGCTCTGCGGCGGCCGGGCCGGGCCGGCGGCCGTCGGGCCCGCCCCCGTCGGACCCGCCCCTATCGGACCAGACAGGCCGGCGACGTAGCGGCGCAGCGCCTCGATGTAGCGGAAGTGCGGCAGCAGCACGAGCAGCAGCCCGGCGACGGCCAGGGCGGCGCCGCCGAGCGCCCAGGGGGCCTCGAGGCGGCCGAGCAGCCAGAGTCCGCCGAAGGCCGCCAGGGCCGGCAGGCTGAGCACCAGCAGCGCGGCCGGCAGGCGCCGGCCAATGAGCGATCGTTCCGCCATCAGGGTCCCATCCTATCGCCGTGCCCCGCGCGCCGCGCCAGCCCTAGCACGCCCGTGTTACGGCCGGGCGAGGCGCGGCTAGTGCCCCGCCTTGGCGGAGATCGCGCCGTGGGCGGCCAGGGCGGCGGCGGTCACCAGGTCGTTGACCGTCGAGCCGAGGGGCACGATCTGGGCCGGCTTGTTGAGGCCGAGCAGGATCGGGCCGATCACCGTCGCCGAGCCGAGCTGCTGGACCAGCTTGGCCGAGATGTTGGCGGCGTGCAGCGCCGGCATGACCAGCACGTTGGCCGGACCCGACAGCCGCGAGAAGGGGTAGAGCTCGCACATCAGCTCGTAGTCGAGCGCGACGTTGGCCTGCATCTCGCCGTCGTACTCGAAGTCCGGCTCGCGCGCGTCGAGCACCTCGATGGCGTCGCGCACGCGCATCGCCCGCTCGCGCGGCGGGTTGCCGAAGTTCGAGAAGGACAGCAGCGCGACGCGCGGCTCGTGGCCCAGCACCCGCGCCGCCTCGGCGCTCTGCATGGCGATGTCCGCCAGCTCCTCGGCGCTGGGCAGCTCGTGGACCTGGGTGTCGGCGATGAAGACCGAGCGGCCCCGGTGCACCAGGATGTTGAGGCAGAAGGGCACGTGCCCGGGCTTGGGGTCGAGGCAGCTCGTCAGGTCGTCGAAGGCAACGTTGAAGGCGCGGGTCAGGCCGGTGACCAGGGCGTCGACCTCGCCGCAGGCCAGCATGCAGGCGGCGAAGACGTTGCGGTTCTGGTTGACCGCGCGCTGGCAGTCGCGGAACAGCATGCCCTTGCGCTTCATGCGGTTGTAGAGGAACTCGGTGTAGCGCTCCCGGTGATTGCCGATCGAGGCGTTGACGATCTCGCAGAACTCGCCGGTGACGCCGATCGAGGCCATGGTGTCGCGCACCCGGTTGACGCGGCCGATCAGCACCGGGCGGCCGTAGCCGGCATTGAAGAAGGCCTGCGCCGCGCGGATCGTCTTCTCCTCCTCGCCCTCGGCGAAGACCACGCGCTGCGGATGCTGGCGGACCTTCTCGAACAGCGACTGCAGGCTGGCGGCGGTCGGGTCGAGGCGGCCCGAGAGCTGCTGCTCGTAGGCCTCCATGTCCTCGATCGGCTTGCGCGCGACCCCGGTCTCCATGGCGGTGACGGCGACCGCCTTGGGGATCGCCACGATCAGCCGCGGGTCGAAGGGCGCCGGGATGATGTACTCCGGGCCGTAGCGCAGGCGCCGCCCGGCGTAGGCGCGGTCGACCTCGTCGGGCACGTCCTCCCGGGCCAGGGCGGCGAGCGCCTGGGCCGCGGCGATCTTCATCTCCATGTTGATGGTGCTGGCGCGCACGTCGAGGGCGCCGCGGAAGATGTAGGGAAAGCCGAGGACGTTGTTGACCTGGTTGGGGTAGTCCGAGCGGCCGGTGGCGACGATCGCGTCGGG
The DNA here is from genome assembly GCF_040905785.1 of Tistlia sp. Taxonomy (NCBI): domain Bacteria; kingdom Pseudomonadati; phylum Pseudomonadota; class Alphaproteobacteria; order Rhodospirillales; family Rhodovibrionaceae; genus Tistlia; species Tistlia sp. The sequence goes on along the minus strand of NZ_JBBDQW010000047.1, from coordinate 30,300 downwards.
GCGGACCTCGCGGACCTCCTCCGGCGTGATCTCGGGGTCCGGGTTGGCCATGGCGAAGATGATCGGCTTGTCGGCCATCGCCTTGACCATCTGCTGGGTCACCGCGCCCTTGGCCGAGAGCCCGAAGAAGAGGTCGGCGCCCTCCAGCGCCTCCTCCAGGGTGCGCCGGTCGGTGCGCGCGGCGTGCGCCGACTTCCACTGGTTCATGCCCTCGGTGCGCCCCTGGTAGATGACGCCCTTGGTGTCGCAGATCAGCACGTGGTCGTGGCGCACGCCCATCGCCTTGAGCAGCTCGGCGCAGGCGATGCCGGCCGAGCCGGCGCCGTTGATCACCATGGTGACCTCGGCCAGGTCGCGGCCGGTCAGGTGGCAGGCGTTGATGACGCCGGCCGCCGAGATGATCGCCGTGCCGTGCTGGTCGTCGTGGAACACCGGGATGTCGAGCAGCTCCTTCAGCCGCTGCTCGATGATGAAGCACTCGGGCGCCTTGATGTCCTCGAGGTTGATGCCGCCGAAGGAGGGCCCCAGGAAGCGCACGCAGTTGATGAACTCGTCGACGTCCTGGGTGTCGATGCACAGGTCGATGCCGTCGACATCGGCGAAGCGCTTGAACAGCACCGCCTTGCCTTCCATCACCGGCTTCGAGGCGAGCGCGCCGAGGTTGCCGAGGCCGAGCACGGCGGTGCCGTTGGAGACCACGGCGACCAGGTTGCCCTTGGCCGTGTAGTCGTAGGCCAGCGCCGGGTCCTCGGCGATCCGCAGGCAGGGCTCGGCGACGCCCGGCGAGTAGGCGAGCGACAGGTCGCGCTGGGTCGTCAGCGGCTTGGTCGGCGTGATCTCGAGCTTGCCGGGGCGCCCCTGCTGGTGGAACTCCAGGGCATCGGCCGCCAACGTGCGGGCCTTGTGCGGATCGGATACCATCGTTCTGGAGCGCTCCCCTTCGGACATGAACGGCCGCACTGACGGCGGCCTTTCAGGCATCCTAGGGCCGGCTCAGAGCGCGGTCAAAGCCGGGGGGCCGCGCTGTCCGGGAGGGGGGCTGACCGAAGAAGGGCGCCCGGGCGGGCTTCAGTCGTCCTCGCTCTCGACCTGCCGGCTGCGGCGGATCACCTCGAGGTCCTTGCCGCCCGCCGCGGCCATGGCCGCGCGCGCCGTCGCCTGGCGCTCCGGCGTCGGCGCATAGGCCCAGAGCAGCACGGCGCCGTGCTCCAGGGCGCGGGCGAAGTCCTCGGTGTTGGGAGTCGCCTCCGCCTGGTCGAGCAGCTCGCGCAGGGCGAGGCCGCCGACGCCGGCGGCGATCACGCTGGCGACCATGGCGCCGACCGGCCCGGCCGCGACCGCGATCAGGCCGGCGGCGGTCAGCGGCCCGACGTAGTGGACCTCGCCGACCAGGCCGGCGAGGCGCTCGCGCCAGGCCTCGGCCTGGGTGCCGGCCGAGTCGATCGTCTCGTGGGTGTCGAGCACCGAGAGGTCGGCGTGGCCGAAGCCCGCCTCGCCGAGCGCCGCGACCGCGGCCTCGAAGCTCTCGCGCGTCTCGAAGCGCCCGAGCACCTCGACGATCTCTTCGCTTTCCGCCATCTTCGCCTTCCTGTCCGTTGGGGCGCCCGTGTTAGCCTCGCCGCCCAATTCCATCAAGCTTCCCTTGGCACGTCCTGCCTGGGACGCCCGCGCAAAGCACGATCCCGTGGCCCCAGCCAGCCAGAGCAGACCTGCCGTGACCGCCACGCCGGCCGACGGCCCTCCCGCGGCCGCCGCCGCGGCCTCGCCGATGATGGCCCAGTACTGGTCGATCAAGCGGGCCAACCCCGATTGCCTGCTGTTCTACCGCATGGGCGACTTCTACGAACTGTTCTTCGAGGACGCCGGCCTCGCCGCCGCCGCCCTCGACATCACCCTGACCAAGCGCGGTCAGCACCAGGGCGAGGAGGTGCCGATGTGCGGCGTGCCGGTGCATGCCGCCGAGGCCTATCTGTCGCGCCTGATCCGCCAGGGCTTCAAGGTCGCGATCTGCGAGCAGCTCGAGGATCCCGCCGAGGCGCGCAAGCGCGGCGGCAAGTCCGTGGTGCGGCGCGACGTCGTGCGCCTGGTGACGCCCGGCACGATCACCGAGGAGGAGCTGCTCGACGCGCGCCGCCACAACTACCTGGCGGCGCTCGGCGAGGCCGGCGGGGCGCTCGGCCTGGCCTGGGTCGACATCTCGACCGGCGACTTCTTCGCCGAGCCGACGACGCCGGCCGGCCTGCCGGCGGCCCTGGCCCGGCTCGACCCCGGCGAGCTGCTGCTGCCGGACCGGCTGCTCCAGCCCGGGCGCCTGGCCGGGCCGCTTGAGGAGTGGCGCGACCGGCTCTCGCCGCTGCCCGGTGCGCGCTTCGACAGCGAGAACGCACGGCGGCGCCTGGAGACGCTGTTCGAGGTCGGCGCGCTCGACGCCTTCGGCCAGTTCGGTCGCGCCGAGCTGGCCGCCGCGGGCGCCCTGGTCGACTACGTCGAGCTGACCCAGAAGGGCAAGCTGCCGCGCCTGTCGCCGCCGCGCTGCCTGGCGAGCGGCGAGACCCTGGAGATCGACGCCGCGACGCGCCGCAACCTGGAGTTGACGCGCAGCCTGGCGGGCGAGCGCAAGGGCAGCCTGCTGGCGACCATCGACCGCACGGTGACCGGCGCCGGCGCCCGCCTGCTGGCGCAGCGCCTGGCCGCGCCCCTGACCGATCCGGCGGCGATCGAGCGGCGGCTCGAGACGGTCGCCTTCCTGCGCGGCGAGGCGGCGCTGCGCGGCGCCCTGCGCGACGCCCTGAAGCGCTGCCCCGACGTCGAGCGCGCGCTGTCGCGCCTGTCGCTCGGCCGCGGCGGCCCGCGCGACCTGGCCGCCGTGCGCGACGGCCTGGCCGGCGCGGCGGCGATCCGGGCGACCCTCGACGCCCTGCCCGAGGGCGCGGTCCCGGCCCGCCTCGCCGAGGCCGCCGGCCGGCTCGGCGGCCACGACCCGCTGATCGCCTCGCTCGGCCGCGCGCTCGCCCCCGAGCTGCCCCTGCTGGCGCGCGACGGCGGCTTCGTCGCCAGGGGCTATTCCGAGGCGCTCGACGAGCTGAGGAGCCTGCGCGACGAGTCCCGGCGCCTGATCGCCGGGCTGCAGGCGGACTACGCCGCCGACACCGGCATCGCGACACTCAAGATCAAGCACAACAACGTGCTCGGCTACTTCATCGAGGTCAGCGCCGGCAACGCCGGGCGGATGCCGACCGGCCCCGACTCGCGCTACCGCCAGCGCCAGTCCCTGGCCGGCGCCGTGCGCTTCGGCACGGTCGAGCTGGGCGAGCTCGAGCAGCGCATCGTCTCGGCGGGCGACAAGGCCCTGGCGCTGGAGCTGCAGCTCTTCGAGGCGCTGGTCGCCGAGGTCCTGGGCGAGGCCGCCGCCATCGCCGGCACGGCCGCCGCCCTGGCCGAGGTCGACGTCGCAGGCGCGCTCGCCGAGATCGCCGCCGAGCAGGACTGGTGCCGGCCCGCGGTCGAGGACTCGGCCCGCTTCGAGATCGCCGGCGGCCGCCACCCGGTGGTCGAGGCGGCGCTGGCGCGCGCCGGCGACGGCCCCTTCGTCGCCAACGACTGCCGGCTCGGCCCCGACGACCGGATCTGGCTGCTGACCGGCCCGAACATGGCCGGCAAGTCGACCTTCCTGCGGCAGAACGCCCTGATCGCCCTGCTCGCCCAGGCCGGCAGCTTCGTGCCGGCGGAAAGCGCCGTCATCGGCACTCTGGACCGGCTGTTCAGCCGGGTCGGCGCCGCCGACGACCTGGCACGCGGCCGCTCGACCTTCATGGTCGAGATGGTCGAGACGGCGATGATCCTGAACCAGGCCGGCCCGCGCTCCCTGGTCATCCTCGACGAGATCGGCCGCGGCACGGCGACCTTCGACGGCCTCTCGATCGCCTGGGCCTGCGTCGAACACCTGCACGAGACCAACCGCTGCCGCGCACTCTTCGCCACGCACTACCACGAGCTGACCAGCCTGGCGGCGAAGCTGTCGGCCCTGACCTGTCACTCGATGCGGGTCAAGGAGTGGCAGGACCAGGTCGTCTTCCTGCACGAGGTCACCGCCGGCGCCGCCGACCGCTCCTACGGCATCCACGTCGCCCGCCTGGCCGGCCTGCCGGCCGCCGCCGTGGCCCGCGCCGAGGAGGTCCTGGCGGTGCTGGAGCAGGGCGAGCAGGCCAGCGCCCTGACCCGCCTCGCCGACGACCTGCCGCTCTTCGCCGCGACCGCCGCCCGGGCCGAGAAGCCGGCGGCGGCGAAGACGGGCGCGCTGGACCGGCGCCTGGCCGAGCTCAATCCCGACGAGCTGACCCCGCGCCAGGCGCTCGAGGCGCTCTACGAGCTGCGCGGCCTGCTCGCCCGTTCGGACGTTTAGCGGTCGCTGAGCTCCAGGCTGCGCCCGACCTCGTCCTGCAGGGTCGCCTGGAGGGTCCAGGCCCCGGGCGCCGCCGCGTAGGCCGCCGGGTCCGGCAGCGGCAGGAAGGCCCAGGCGAGGGCCGACTCGTGAGGCTCGCGGGCCTCCGGGCGGGTCGAGAAGAGGTCCATCGCCAAGGTCACGCCGAGCCGATCGTTGTTGCCGCCCTCGAGCTGCACCCGCGGGCGCGCCTCGCCGGAGCCGCTGGTCCGGCTGCCGCTGCGGATCTCCTCGGGGCCGGCGACGACGCGGGCGCCCCCTGGGCCCTCCAGGGCGATCAGCACGACCCGCTCGCCGGGCCGCAGGTCCTCGACCAGGACACGCAGGCTGCGGCCTTCCTCGGCGAGCTCGCGCGTCAGGCGGGCGCGCGTCTGCAGCTCGCTCGGCGCCTCGGCCGGCGCCTCGACCACCGCCGGCGCCGCGGCCCCGGCCGGCTGGACCGGGGGCGCCTCGCGGGAGTCGCCGGCGCCGTTGCAGGCGGCGAGCGCCAGGCACAGGCCGGCGGCGAGGGGGCGGGGGCAGGGCAGCGTCGTCATGGCATGTTAACCTCGAAGGGTCCCTTGTCCCGGGCGCCGTCGCCCCGACATCCTGGGTGGGCAGGTGCCTGGGTGGGCAGGTGCCTGGGTGGGCAGGTGCCTGGGTGGGCAGGTGGTCGCAAGCGGGCGCCCGAAGGAGTAGAAACCGGATCATGGACGCAGCAGTTCCCGAGAGCGGCGGGCCGCCCCTGCGCGAGGGCGTGCCGCGGGCCCGTGCCGCCGCGCCGGCCCCGCGCCCAAACCGCCGGCGCTCGGTCGTCGACCGCTCGCGGCTGCAGCAGCGGATCGCCGGGATCTGGCTGCGCGCCTCGAGTCCCGAGCGTGCCCGCGCCGAGGTCCTGGAGCTTCTCAAGGACGCCCTGGAGCGCGGCCGCGCCCTGCTGCGCCAGCGCCTGGAGGCCGGCGAGGCCGGCGGCCTGGAGACCGCCCAGGGCCTCTGCTTCCTGACCGACCAGGTGGTGCGCATCGTCTACGACCACGTCGGCAAGGACCTCTATCCGCTGCACAACCCCTCGACCGCGGAGCGCCTGGCCCTGGTCGCGGTCGGCGGCTTCGGGCGCGGCGAGCTGGCGCCCGGCTCCGACGTCGACCTGCTGTTCCTGCTGCCCTACAAGATCACGCCGCGCAGCGAGCAGGTCGTCGAGGCCGTGCTCTACTTCCTCTGGGACCTGGGCTTCAAGGTCGGCCACGCGACCCGCTCGGTCGAGGACTGCCTGCGCCAGGCGCGCCAGGACCAGACGATCCAGACCAACCTGCTGGAGATGCGCTTCCTGTGGGGCGACCAGTCGCTCTACCTCGAGCTCAAGCGGCGTTACGACACCGAGGTCCGCGCCGGCCACGAGGCCGCCTACGTCGAGGCCAAGCTGGGCGAGCGCGACCGCCGCCACAAGCGCTTCGGCGAAGGCTCGCGCTACGTCCTGGAACCGAACATCAAGGAGGGCAAGGGCGGCCTGCGCGACCTGCAGACGCTGTTCTGGCTGGCCAAGTTCGTCTACGGCGTCGATTCGGTGAAGCGCCTGATCGAGAAGGGCGTCTTCACCCGCGCCGAGGCGCGCCGCTTCGACAAGGCGCTCGACTTCTTCTGGGCGCTTCGCTGCCGGCTGCACTGGGCGACCGGCCGCGCCGAGGAGCGCCTGACCTTCGACCTGCAGGCGCAGCTGGCGCCGGACATGGGCTACAAGGCGCACGCCGGCACCCGCGCCGTCGAGCGCTTCATGAAGCACTACTTCCTGATGGCCAAGGACGTCGGCGGGCTGACCCGGATCTTCTGCGCGCAGCTGGAGGCCGAGTACAACCGGCGCTCGCGCTTCCGCCTGCCCTCCTTCCGCCGGCGCCGGCGGATCGAGGGCTTCAAGGTCGAGGGCGACCGGCTCGCCGTCTCGGGGCCGGAGCAGTTCCGCGAGCGGCCGCTCGACCTGCTGCGCATCTTCCGGGTGGCCCAGAAGCACGAGCTCGACATCCACCCCGACGCGCTGCGCTGGATCACCCAGAACCTCAAGCGCATCGACAAGGCCCTGCGCGAGGCGCCCGAGGCGAACAGGATATTCCTGGAGATCCTGACCAGCGAGCAGGATCCCGAGATCGCGCTGCGGCGGATGAACGAGGCCGGCGTCTTCGGCCGCTTCGTGCCCGACTTCGGCCGGGTCGTCAGCCAGATGCAGTTCAACATGTACCATCACTACACGGTGGACGAGCACACGATCTTCGCCATCGGCATCCTGCATGCCATCGAGCAGGGCGCCCTGGCCAAGGAGGCGCCGATCGCGACCGAGGTGGTGCACAAGGTGCTGTCGCGCCGCCTGCTCTACGTCGCGGTGCTGCTCCACGACATCGCCAAGGGCCGCGCCGGCGACCACAGCGAGGTCGGCGCCCGCGTCGCCCAGCGGCTGTGCCCGCGCCTCGGCTTCTCCGACGAGGAGACCGAGACCGTCGCCTGGCTGGTGCTGCATCACCTGAAAATGAGCGACACCGCCTTCAAGCGCGACATCGACGACCCCCAGACGATCCGCGACTTCGCCGATCTGGTGCAGTCGACGGAGCGGCTGCGCCTGCTGCTGGTGCTGACCGTGGCCGACATCCGCGCGGTCGGCCCGAACGTCTGGAGCGCCTGGAAGGCGGCGCTGCTGCGGGAGCTCTACGCGCGCACCGAGGAGCTGCTCTCGGGCGGCCTGATCACCGAGGGCCGCGAGCGCCGGATCGAGGCGGCCCAGCAGGCCCTGGCCGAGGTCCTGGTCGAGTGGCCGGCCGAGGCCGTCGCCGCCCAGCTCGACAAGGGCTACCCCTCCTACTGGCTCTCGCTCGACACCGAGACCCACGCGCGCCACGCCCGGATGATCCGCGACGCCGACAGCAACCGCCGGCCGCTGACCGTCGAGACCCGGGTCGACCGCTACCGCGAGGTCACCGAGGTCACGATCTACACGGCCGACCATCCCGGCCTGATGAACCGCATCGCCGGCGCCCTGGCGATCTGCGGCGCCTCGGTCGAGGGCGCGCGCATCTTCACGCTGGCCGACGGCATGGCGCTCGACATCTTCTACATCGTCGATTCCAACGGCGGGGCCTTCGACCGGCCGAACAAGCTGGCCCAGCTGGCGGCAACCGTGGAGCAGACCCTGGCTGGGCGCCTTAGGCCCCTGCAGGAGCTCAAGAGGCTGGCCTCGCCGCTGCCCTCGCGGCTGGAGGTCTTCACCGTCAAGCCGCGCGTGCTGATCGACAACAAGGCGAGCCGCCGGCACACCGTCATCGAGGTCAACGGCCGCGACCGGCCCGGCCTGCTCTATCGCCTGACCTGGGCGCTGACCCGCCAGAACCTGATCATCGACACCGCCAAGATCGCGACCTACGGCGAGCGCGCCATCGACGTCTTCTACGTCCACGATGCCCTGGGCGGGAAGGTCGAGGCCGAGGCCAAGCTGAAGCGCATCCGCGCCGGGCTGCTCGAGGCCCTCGACTCCGGCCTCTGCCAGGCCGAGGGCGCGCCGCCGCGGCCGGCGCCGGCCCGGCCGGCGAAGCCGGCGGCCAAGCGAGCGCCTCCCGCCGGGGCGGCCCAGCAATAGCCGCAGCGCTTCCCGCAATCGCCGCAAAGCGCTAGAGACTTGCGGTCATGAAAATCGGGCGGTCATGAAAATCGGGCGACCATGAGCCTGCTGCGCGGCTTCGCGACGGTCGGCGGCTATACGGCGGCGAGCCGGGTGCTGGGCTTCCTGCGCGACATCCTGATCGCCGGGACGCTCGGCACCGGCCCGGTCGCCGACGCCTTCTTCGTCGCCTTCCGCTTTCCCAACCTGTTCCGCCGGCTGTTCGGCGAGGGTGCCTTCAACGCCGCCTTCGTGCCGCTCTTCGCCGGCCGCCTGGAGCGCGAGGGGCGCGCCGCCGCCAAGGCCTTCGCCGAGGAGGCGCTGGCGGCCATGACCGTCGGTCTGCTGCTGCTGACCCTGCTGGCGCTGGCCGCCATGCCCTGGCTGATGCTGGTCGTCGCCCCGGGCTTCGCCGACGACCCGGCGCAGTTCGACCTGGCGGTACGGCTGACCCGCATCGCCTTTCCCTACCTGCTGTTCATGGTCCTGGTCGCGCTGCTCGGCGGCGTGCTGAACTCGCTCTACCGCTTCGCGGCGGCAGCGGCGGCGCCGATCCTGCTCAACCTCTTCTTCATCGCAAGCCTGCTCCTCGTGCTGCCATACTGGACCGGCAACGCCGGCGAGCTGCTGGCCTGGACCGTCGCCGCCGCCGGCCTCGGGCAGTTCCTGTTCATGGCCTGGGCGGCCAGCGCCGCCGGCATGGCCCTGCGCTTCCCGCGGCCGCGCCTGACCCCGGCGGTGCGCCGCCTGCTCAAGCTCATGGTGCCGGGCCTGCTCTCGGCCGGCGCGCTGCAGCTCAACCTGCTGGTCGGCACCATGATCGCGACCCTGCAGGCCGGCGCGGTTTCCTGGCTCTACTACGCCGACCGGCTCTACCAGCTGCCGCTCGGGCTGATCGGCATCGGCATCGGCGTGGTGCTGCTGCCCGATCTCGCGCGCAAGCTGCGCGGCGGCCACGACCAGGCGGCGATGTACGCCCTCAACCGCGGCCTCGAGCTCGGCCTCTTCCTGACCCTGCCGGCGACCGTCGCGCTGCTGGTCGTGCCCGGGCCGATCGTCACGGTGCTGTTCGAGCGCGGCGCCTTCACTGCGGCCGACAGCGAGGCGACGGCCCTGGCCCTCGCCGCCTACGCCGCCGGCCTGCCGGCCTTCGTGCTGGTCAAGATCCTGCAGCCGCCCTTCTTCGCCCGCGAAGACACGGTGACGCCGCTGCGCTTCGCCCTGGTCAGCGTCGCCGTCAACATCGTGCTGGCGCTGGCGCTGTTCTACGCGATGGGCTTCCTCGGTCTCGCGATCGCCGCCACGGTCGCCTCCTGGGCCAACGTCCTGCTCCTGGCCTGGCGCCTGAAGGCGCTCGGCTTCCTGACGCTCGACGCCCGCAGCCGCAAGCGCCTGCCGCGCAGCCTGCTGGTCAGCCTGCTGATGGGGCTCGCGCTCTGGGCCGCGGCTCGGGCCCTGCAAGATCCCTTGGGTGGCGGTGAGCTCGAGCGCATCGGCGCCCTCGCCCTGCTGGTCGCCGGCGGGCTGGTCGTCTACTTCGGCCTCGCCTTCCCGCTCAAGGCGATCGACCGCTCGGAGCTGGCGGCAGCCCTCAGGCGCAAGGGCCGGGGCGACGGATCCGGAGCCGGGCCCGGATAGCCCGGTCCGCCGCGCCGGCCAGCTTGACCGCTCCCGGCCCAGCGGCGATAACCGCCGCCGTTCCCGGCCCCTCGCCGGCCAGCCCCTGACGCGAAAGCCTGCCCCTGTGAAGCGCATCTTCTCGGGCGTCCAGCCCACCGGCAACCTGCACCTCGGCAACTACCTCGGCGCGATCCGCAACTTCGTGCGGCTGCAGAGCGACTTCGACTGCATCTTCTGCGTCGTCGACCTGCACGCGCTGACCCTGTGGCAGGAGCCGGAGGAGCTGCGCCGGCACACCCGCGAGGTGACGGCCGCCTTCCTGGCCGCCGGCGTCGACCCGAAGAGCAACATCATCTTCAACCAGAGCCAGGTCCGCGCCCACGCCGAGCTGGCCTGGATCTTCAACTGCGTCGCGCGCATCGGCTGGCTGAACCGGATGACCCAGTTCAAGGAGAAGGCCGGCAAGAACCGCGAGAACGCCAGCGCCGGGCTCTACGTCTATCCCAACCTGATGGCCGCCGACATCCTGGCCTACAAGGCGACCCACGTGCCGGTCGGCGACGACCAGCGCCAGCACCTGGAGCTGTGCCGCGATATCGCGCAGAAGTTCAATCACGACTACGGCGTCGATTTCTTCCCGATCATCGAGCCGCAGATCCTGGGCTCGGCGACCCGGGTCATGTCGCTGCGCGACGGCTCCAGGAAGATGAGCAAGTCCGAGGCCTCGGACATGAGCCGCATCAACATGACCGACGGCGCCGACGAGATCGCCCGCAAGCTGCGCAAGGCGACCACCGACCCCGACCTGCTGCCCGGCCCCGAGGTCCTGGGCGAGGACGGCGCGCTGCCCGAGGAGACGCGCCGGGCGCGGCCGGAGGCCTACAACCTGCTCGGCATCTACGCCGCCCTGGCCGACGAGGACTGGACGGCCGTGTTGACCCGCTTCGAGGGCAAGGGCTTCGGCGACTTCAAGAAGGCGCTGGTCGAGCTGGCGGTCGCCAAGGTCGGCCCGATCGGCGACGAGATGAAGCGCCTGACCGCGGACACCGGCGCGGTCGACGCGGTGCTGCGCGAGGGCGCCGAGCGCGCCCGCGCGATCTCCGAGCCGATCCTCCAGGAGTGCCAGGACATCGTCGGCCTGCTGCGGCCCTAGCGGCCGAACCCCGGCGCCCGCTCCCGGCCAACGAAATTTCCCGCTGCCGCGCGCGCTTTTCCCGACTCCGGCCCTACCGCTCGCCGCTGCAGCACTCTAGGCTGTTGTCCGGGCTGGGGCGCGCCGCAATCCGCGGCGACGCCCCCAGTCGCCGTTTGCCGGGGCCGGGAGGCGTTTCGAGTCGGGCATGCAGGTCTATCTGCCGATCGCCGAGCTGTCCCTCGACGTCTTCCTGCTGCTCGGCCTGGGCGGGCTGATCGGCTTCCTATCCGGACTCTTCGGCGTCGGCGGCGGCTTCCTGATGACGCCGCTGCTGATCTTCATCGGCGTGCCGCCGGCGATCGCGGTGGCGACGCAGTCGACCCACGTCGTCGCCTCCTCGGTCTCCGGCGTGCTGGCGCACTGGAAGCGCGGCAACGTCGACGTCAAGATGGGCGTGATCCTGCTCTGCGGCGGCTTCGTCGGCTCGACCCTGGGCGTCGGCATGTTCACCCTGCTGCGCTCGATCGGCCAGATCGACCTGGTGATTTCGCTGAGCTACGTCGTGCTGCTCGGCACGCTCGGCGTGATGCTGATGCTGGAGGGTGCGCGCGCGCTGCTGCGACGGCGCGGCCAGGGCCGCACCGGCAAGCTGCACAGCCACAACTGGGCGCACGGCCTGCCGCTCAAGACACGCTTTCGCAAGTCGCGGCTCTACATCTCCGCGCTGGTGCCCCTGGCGATCGGCTTCGGCGTCGGCGTGATCTCCTCGCTGATGGGCGTCGGCGGCGGATTCATCCTGGTGCCGCTGATGATCTACGTGCTCGGCATGCCGACCACCGTGGTGATCGGCACCTCGCTGTTCCAGATCATCTTCGTCTCGGCCAACGTGACCTTCCTGCAGGCCAGCCAGAACCAGGCCGTCGACCTGGTGCTGGCCCTCCTGCTGGTCCTCGGCGGCGTGATCGGCGCGCAGTTCGGCGGCCGGCTCGGCGCCCGGCTCCCCGGCGACCTGCTGCGGCTGCTGCTCGGCCTGCTGATCCTCAGCGTCGGCGCCAAGCTGCTGGTCGACCTGCTGGTGCCGCCCCACGACATCTACTCCCTCGGCTTGACGTGACGGGAGGGCAGGCAAGATGAACCGGCTGGTCCGCCGCAGGCTGTTCTCCCTGCTTCTCGGCACTTTCGTGGCCGCCGCCATCGTCTTGCCGGCGCGGCCGGTCGGGCTGGTCGCCGACCTCTCGAGCTACCTGGTCGCCATCACCACCGGCTTTTCAGGCGAGGACGTGCTGTTCTTCGGCGCGGTCGACGGCCCCGGCGACGTCGTCGTGGTCCTGCGCGGCCCCGACGGCGAGCAGCAGGTGCTGCGCAAGAGCCGGGTCGCGGGCATCTGGATGAACACCGCGCGCATGAGCTTCCGGCAGGTGCCGAGCTACTACGCCGTGGCCAGCACCCGGCCGATCGAGGAGATCGCGGACCGGGCCGTGCTGCGCAGCCTGGAAATCGGGCTGTCCAACCTGCGCCTGGCGCTGCCGGCGGCGATCGCCTCCGCCAACATCGCCGACGAGTGGCGTGCCGCGCTGATCCGCAACAAGCAGGCCCAGGGCCTGTTCGCGCGTGAGCTGGCCAAGGTGACGCTGCGCGACGAGCGGCTGTTCCGGACCTCCTTCTACCTGCCGCCGACCGTCCCGGTCGGCTACTATCAGGCCCAGGTCTACCTGTTCCGCGGCGGTCAGGCGGTCAGCGCCCAGACCATCCCGCTGTCGGTCAGCAAGGTCGGGCTGGAGGCAGACGTCTTCCTGTTCGCCCATCGGCGGCCGTCGCTCTATGGTTTGGTTGCCGTGATCTTCGCGCTTTTGGCAGGATGGATCGCCCATGCCGTCTTCCGGCGGAACTGAGAGTATGGCCAGCACCGCATGACCCTTCCAGCATGACCCCTTCGTCCTCATGACCGATACAGAAGACAGCGCCGCCAACGCGCCGAGCGACGACGCCGAGGCCAAGTCTCCGGTCACGACCCAGCGGATCTTCCTGGTGGTCGTCGACGAGAGCCCCGAGATGGGCCTCGCGCTGCGCTTCGCCTGCCGGCGCGCGCGCCACTCGGGCGGGCGGGTCGCGTTGCTCTACGTCATCGAGCCCTCGGAGTTCCAGAACTGGCTGGGCGTCGGCAAGCTGATCAGCGACGAGGCGCGCCAGGGCGGCGAGCAGGTGCTGCAGCGCCAGGCCGCCAAGACCTCGGAGCTTACCGGCTCGGTGCCGATCCTCTATCTGCGCGAGGGTTCTCGGCGCGACCAGTTGCTCGAGCTGATCGAGGAAGAGCCTTCGATCTCCATATTGGTGCTCGGCGCGAACGTCGGCCAGGGCGGCCCCGGGCCGCTGGTCTCCGCCCTTACCGGCAAGTTCGTCGGCCGCCTCAGAATCCCCGTCACGATCGTCCCCGGCAGCCTGTCGGAAGAGGATGTCGACGCGCTCAGCTGAGCGCCGGAGCGGGCACGACACGACGCTGCGGGCTTGAAGCTTTCCGCGCCCTGGTCCAAATAGCGGACAGCCGTTGCCCCGAGAGCCGGGGCGCAGGAGGGACAATGTTCATTCAGACCGAAGAGACGCCGAATCCGGCGACGCTGAAGTTTCTGCCGGGCCGCGCCGTCATGGAGAGCGGCACCGCGAGCTTCGAGGACGCCGAGTCGGCGCGCCGCTCGCCGCTGGCCGAGCGGCTGTTCGAGATCGAGGGCGTGACCGGGGTATTCCTGGGCAGCGACTTCATATCGGTCAGCAAGCAGGAGCAGCGCGAGTGGTTCCTGCTCAAGCCGGCGGTGCTCGGCGCGATCATGGAGCACTTCGTCGCCGGGCAGCCGATCCTGCTGGCCGACGAGGAAGTCGCGCAGGCCGGCGAGGACGGCGCCGAGGACAGCGAGGTCGTCCAGCAGATCAAGGAGTTGCTCGACACCCGGGTGCGGCCGGCGGTTGCCCAGGACGGCGGCGACATCCTGTTCCACGGCTTCGACAAGGGCATCGTGTACCTGCACATGCAGGGTGCCTGCGCGGGCTGTCCCTCCTCGACCGCGACCTTGAAGATGGGCATCGAGAACATGCTCCGGCACTACGTGCCGGAGGTCGTCGAGGTCCGCGCCGTCAACTGACGACGCTGGACTCTCGGACGTCGCGCCGCGGCCCGAACGTTTCGGGGCCGGGACCTTTGGGGAGGTCCGGCGTTACAGGCGGCAGGACCAGGACAGACAAGGGATAGTCGAAGGTATGGGGAAGACGCGCCTGGCGTCGGGCCTCGGGCTCGGCGCGCTCGTCGCGATTGCTTTGCTGTGGGCCGGCAGCTCCACCGCCGCCAGCAACGCCCATCCGGGCGCCGAGGAGGCGGCTCCACCGGCCGGCGAGCCGCTGACGATCAACTGGATCGAGCGGGACCCGCATCCGATCGAGGGCCTGTTGCTCAAGGTCGAGCCGGAGGACGCCGAGGATCTCGGCGCCTTCTTCGAGCGCCAGGGTTTCGGAATGGCGGGCGTGCGCGCGGGCGCGCGCAGCGTGCCGCGGGTCGCGGTCACGCGGCTGCCTCAGGACCTGAAGGCGCTGCGCCGGGCCGAGGAGCGCAAGCTGCTGTTCCTGCGCAGCGTCCTGCCGCTCGTCCTGCTGAGCAACGAGGAGATCAGGACCTGGCGTGGCCGCCTGCTGGCGCTGCAAGAGGCGGTGCAGGCCGGCGCCGAGCCGGCCCCCGAAGACCGCGCCTGGCTGGCGGAGATGGCAGAACGCTACGGCAGCGACCCGCAGGACCTGGACGCCCTGCTGCGGCGGGTCGACGAGGTACCGGTCAGCCTGGCGCTCGGCCAGACCATCCTGGAGAGCGGTTGGGGCACCTCGCGCCTGGCTATCGAGGGCAATGCCCTCTTCGGCGAGACGACGCCCTCGACCGCGGTGCCCCATCTGGTCCAGCGGGTCGAGGGCGGCAAACGCTTCCGCGCCTTCCCGAGCCTGCTGGAGTCGGTCCGCGCCTACATGCACAACCTGAACAGCCACCCGGCCTACCGGCGGTTTCGCGAGCAGCGCGCCGCGCAGCGCGCTCTAGGCGTGATGCCGAGCGGCAAGCTGCTGCTGCCGACCCTGGAGCGCTACGCCGAGCTGCCGCAGTACCTCAAGCTGGTCCGCAGCCTGATCCGCAGCAACGGGCTGGAGGAGCTCGAGAGCGCGCGCCTCGACCGCGACTGGTTCGCCAGCCGGGACGCGAGCTTCTGAGCGACCGGCGCGGCGAAGGGCGCTGACTCCAGGCTGCCGCCGCCCGACCGGCGCCGGAGGCTCTGCTTGCGGGACGCGCGCATCTCGCGCACCGTGCCGGCGATGCCACGAGACGCGACGAGGGAGGGCCGGATGCCATGAACGAGCCCGCGGGCACCCCGCCCGGCCGCCTCCCGGAGTCCGCCCTGGACTCCCGGAGCCTCGACCTGCTGTTCGGCAAGGCCCGGACCCACACCGCCTGGCTGGAGCGCGCGGTCGAGCCCGCGCTGCTGCGCCGCCTGCACGACCTGTGGAAGATGCCGCCGACTTCGGCCAACTGCTCGCCGCAGCGCGTGCTCTTCCTGGTCAGCACGGAGGCGAAGCAGCGCCTGCGCCCGCACCTGCTCGCCGGCAACGTCGCGCAGACGATGAGCGCGCCGGTCACCGCCATCCTGGCCTACGACCTGGCCTACCACGAGCACCTGCCGCGGCTGTTCCCCCGCGCCGACGCCCGGGCCTGGTTCGCCGGCGACGACAAGCAGGCGCTGCGCCAGGCGACGGCCTTTCGCAACGGCAGCCTCCAGGGCGCTTACCTGATGCTGGCCGCCCGCGCGCTCGGCCTCGACTGCGGCCCGATGTCGGGCTTCGACAACGCCGGGGTCGACGAGGCCTTCCTGGCCGGGACCGGTTGGCGATCCAACTTCCTGTGCAATCTCGGCCACGGCGACCCGAAGGCCCTGCATCCGCGCTCGCCGCGCTTTGACTTCGACGAGGTCTGCAGGATCCTGTGAGCCGCCTCTTGCTCGCCTTCGACTGTTCGGGTCCGTCCTGCTCGGCGGCACTGGCGCGCGACGGCGCGATCCTGGCCCACCGCTTCGAGGCGCGGCCGCGCGGCCAGGCCGAGCGGCTGCTGCCGATGCTCGGCGAGGTCCTCGGGGAGGCCGGCCTCGGCTACGCCGATCTCGCGGCGCTCGCCGTCACCCTCGGGCCCGGCAGCTTCACCGGCCTGCGCATCGGCCTGGCGACCGCCCGGGCCCTGGCCCTGGCGGCCGGGCTGCCGATCGTCGGCCGCAGCACCTTCGAGGTGCTGGCGGCCGCCGCCGCGCCGGAGCGTGCCGAGGCGGAGAACCTGCTGGTAGCGATCGATTCCCAGCGCGGCGATCTCTTCGTCCAGGTCTTTCCGCGACAGGGCGCCCCCGAGCCGCCCTTCGCCGCCGATCCCGCCGCCGCCGCGCGCCGCGCCGGGCGGTCCGGCGCGCCATTGCTGCTGGCCGGCAGCGGCGCCCTGCGCCTCGGCGAAGCCCTCGACGCCCTGGGAGAGAACTGCCGGATCGGGCAGGCCGTGCTGCCCGACGCCGCGACCTTGGCGATCCTCGCGGCGGAGGCGCCGCTGCCGGCCCTGGGCAGCCCGCCGCCCCGGGCGGTCTACCTGCGCCCGCCGGATACCACGGCGGCGGCGGCAGGGCCGTGACCGCGGAGGTCCGGCCGCTGGCGGCGACCGACCTCGACCTCCTGGCCGGCCTGCACCGCGACTGCTTCCCCCACGATCCCTGGAACCGGCGCGCCCTCGCGGAGGTGCTGGCCATGCCGGGCGCCGGCGGCTGGCTGATCGCCGAGGCGGGGGAGTCGGCGCTCGGCTTCCTGCTGGTGCGGCGCGCCGCCGACGAGGCCGAGATCCTGAGCTTCGGCGTCGCCCCGGCGCACCGCCGCGAGGGTCTGGGCGGCCGGCTGCTCGAGACCGCACTGGCGGCGTTGGCGGCCCAGGGCGCGGCGCGGCTGTTTCTCGAGGTCGCGATCGACAACGCGGCGGCCCGCAGGCTCTACGAGCGACTCGGATTCCTCCAGGTCGGACGCCGCGCCGGCTACCTGAGCGCGCCTGACGGGCCGCGGGACGCGCTCGTCCTGGCCCGCCGGCTCGGGCCCTGAGCGGCCCTCGAGGCATCGGGAAAGAACGAGTCCGGAGTTCCGGCTTCCGCTACAACAGAGAGCAGAAAGGCCTCTTTGTTGTATCTATGCCCACAAAACGCAAATCAGACGGTCCTCGGCCGGGCTATCGGGCGCCTCCTTGAATAGAGTTGCAAGGAAGGCGGCATATGAATATATAGCCTCGAACTCCCTTTCCGATCCGAGAGAAACAATGACCGAAGAAGCGAAATCGAACGAGTTGTTGAGCCTGACGACGAATATCGTCGCCGCCCATGTGTCGAACAATTCGATTTCCGCAGCCGACCTGCCGGGCCTGATCCACGACGTCTACAGGAGCCTCGCAACTGTCGGTGGCGCGCCGGCCAAGGATCCCGAGCGGCCGACCCCGGCGGTGCCGATCAAGAAGTCGGTCATGCCGGACTACATCGTCTGCCTCGAGGACGGCAAGAAGCTGAAGATGCTGAAGCGACACCTGAAGACCGCCTACGACCTGTCGCCCGAGGACTACCGCGAGAAGTGGGGGCTGGCGCCCGACTATCCGATGGTGGCCCCGAACTATGCCAAGCAGCGCAGCCGCCTGGCCAAGCAGATCGGCCTCGGCACACGGCCGCGCGGCTGACAGGCGCCGGGGTTCGGCCGGATGCGGCGGGGACCGGGCCTGCCCCGCGTGCAGGCGTCCGGGACGCACCGCGGCCTCGAGGGCGGCCGGGATCGAGGACCAGGGCGGGGCGTCCGATGCCTTGGGCTTTCGCGCGCCCTTTCGCTATACTGCCGCCACGAATCGCCAGAAGGTTAGGAAAAGCGATGCCGGATCGGCTCGAGCGCCGCTGCATCGAGAAGGGTCTGAAGATGACCGACCAGCGACGGGTCATCGCCCGCGTGCTGTCGGAAGCCTCCGACCACCCCGACGTCGAACAGGTCTACGTACGCGCCACGGCGATCGACTCGCGCATCTCGATCGCGACCGTCTATCGCACGCTCAAGCTGTTCGAGGAGGCGAACATCCTCGAGCGGCACGAGTTCGGCGACGGCCGCGCGCGCTACGAGGAGGCCAGCGAGGAGCACCACGACCACCTGATCGACATGAACTCGGGCGAGGTCATCGAGTTCTACAACGCCGAGATCGAGCGCCTGCAGCGGCTGATCGCCCAGGAGCTCGGCTACAAGCTCATCGATCACCGGCTCGAGCTCTACGGCGTCAAGGCCAAGCGCGACGTTCCGGGCGGCGACCCGGGCGCGGCCTGAACCGGGCCCCGCGTGGGCCGAGCCCGAGGGGCGAGGCTGCGGCAGCATGAGCGACAGCGCCAGTCAGAGACACCACAAGACGCCGCCGCCTGCCCGGCCGGTCGACGAGCGGCTGCGCGGCCTGCACCTGCGCCTCGCCGAGAACCAGGCCGAGATCGAGGCGTCGCAGCGGCTGCGCTACCAGGTCTTCGTCGAGGAGATGGGCGCGCGGCCGACCGCCGAGCGCGCCGCGACCGGCCGCGAGCACGATCGCTTCGACGCCTTCTGCGACCACCTGCTGCTGTTCGACACCGAGCGCGACGCGGTGGTCGGCACCTACCGCTTCCTGCGCCGCTCCCAGGCCGCGGCTGCCGGCGGCTTCTACACCGCGACCGAGTACGACATCGACTGCCTGCTGGCCTACCCCGGCGAGATCATGGAGCTCGGGCGCTCCTGCGTGCACCGCGACTATCGCACCGGCATGGCCATGCAGCTGGTCTGGCGCGGCATTTCCGCCTACGTGGCGTATCACAAGATCACGCTGCTGTTCGGCTGCGCCAGTCTTCACGGCACCGACCCGGACGCCCTGTCGGTCCACCTCTCCTACCTCTACCACCATCACCTGGGGCCGCCGGCGCTGAGGCCGCGCGCGCTGCCGGCGCGCTACACCGAGATGAACCGCCAGCCGGCCGAGAGCTTCGACCCTCGCAAGGCGATGCAGATCCTGCCGCCGCTGATCAAGGGCTATCTCAGGGTCGGCGCCTACATGGGCGAGGGCGCGGTGGTCGACGAGGACTTCGGCACTACCGACGTCTGCGTCGTGCTCAAGCCCGACCTGGTGACCGAACGCTACCGGCGGAATCTCAACCGGGCGCGCTCCGGCCCGGCGGTGGACGAGCCGTCATGAGGCCTGCCGAGGGCTACATCGGCTCGCCCCTGCTGGCGATCCGGCGGATTGTGCTCTTCGTCGCCCTGACCGCCGTGCTGATGCCGGTCCAGGCGGTGCTGATGCTGGTCCATGCCCCGCTGACCAGGCGCCTGCCCTACTGGTACCACCGCCATGCCTGCCGCTGCCTCGGCATCCGGGTCGAGCGGCGCGGCCGGCCGCGTCGCCAGCATCCGACGCTCTACGTCTGCAACCATGTTTCCTACTTCGACATCCCGGTGCTGGGCAGCCAGCTTCAGGCCTCCTTCATCGCCAAGCAGGAGATCGCCGCCTGGCCGTTCTTCGGCTGGCTGGCGAAGCTGCAGCGCTCGGTCTTCGTCGATCGCCGGCGCAGCCAGAGCGGCGCCCAGCGCGACGAGATGCAGAAGCGGCTCGAAGCGGGCGACGACCTGATCCTCTTCCCGGAGGGCACCAGCGGCGACGGCAACTTCGTGCTGCCCTTCAAGAGCGCGCTGTTCAGCGTCGCCGAGCGCCGCGTCGGCGACGCGCCGCTGGTCGTGCAGCCGGTCTCGCTGTCCTACACCCGCCTCGACGACGTGCCGATGGGACGCTACCTGCGCCCCTACTTCGCCTGGTACGGCGACATGGATCTGCCGGCCCACCTTTGGGAGAGCCTGGGGCTCGGGACGCTGACCGTGGTCGTCGAGTTCCACGAGCCGGTCACGCTCGACGAGATGGGCAGTCGTCGAGCGCTCGCCGAGCGCTGCCATGCCCTGATCGAGGCCGGCGTCGCCCGGGCGATCTCGGGCCGCCTGCCGCCGCGCGAGAAGCGCCGGCGACGCTTCGGTCGAAAGCGGGCGAACGTTGCCGCGGGCTGAGGGAAGATGCTATGCAACGTTCCTGAGCCCCGCGCGCAGGAACGCGACCTCCTCGCCAAAGAGGTCGCGCTGAACGGTGACCACGAAGAAACTCTACATCCGGACCTATGGCTGCCAGATGAACGTCTACGACTCCGCCCGTATGGCGGACGTCCTGGCGCCACTGGGCTATGTCCCGACCGAGCTGCCTGAGCTGGCGGACCTGATCCTGCTCAACACCTGCCACATTCGCGAGAAGGCCAGCGAGAAGGTCTTCTCCGAGGTCGGCCGGCTGCGCCCGCTCAAGCAGGCGGCCGAGGCCGAGGGCCGCAGGCTGCTGATCGCGGTCGCCGGCTGCGTCGCCCAGGCCGAGGGCGAGGAGATCCAGCGCCGGGCGCCGGCGGTCGACATCGTGCTCGGCCCGCAGACCTATCACCGCCTGCCTGAGCTGGTGCGCCGCGCCGAGGGCGGCGAGCGCGGCCGCGGCCTGGTCGATACCGACTTCCCGGTCGAATCGAAGTTCGACTTCCTGCCAGAGGAGGCCGAGGGCCGGGGCCCGGCAGCCTTCCTCTCGGTGCAGGAAGGCTGCGACAAGTTCTGCAGCTTCTGCGTCGTGCCCTATACGCGCGGTGCCGAGGCCTCGCGCCCGGCCGCCCAGGTGCTGGCCGAGGCCCGGCGCCTGGTCGCCGGCGGCGCCCTCGAGATCACCCTGCTCGGCCAGAACGTCAACGCCTACCACGGCGAGGCGCCGGCGCAGGCCGCGGGCGGCCCGGCGAGCTGGAACCTGGCGCGGCTGGTCCGCGCCCTGGCCGAGCTCGACGGCCTGGAGCGGATTCGCTACACGACCTCCCACCCGAGCGACATGGACGACGAGCTGATCGCCGCCCACGGCGAGGTCGCCCAGCTGATGCCCTACCTGCACCTGCCGGTGCAGTCCGGATCCGACCGGATCCTGGCGGCCATGAATCGCCGCCACGCCGCCGACGACTACCGTCGGATCGTCGAGCGCCTGCGCGAGGCGCGGCCGGACTTGGCGCTGTCCAGCGACTTCATCGTCGGCTTCCCCGGCGAGCGCGACCGCGACTTCGCCGAGACCCTGCGCCTGATCGGCGACGTCGGCTACGCCCAGGCCTACTCCTTCAAGTACTCGCCGCGCCCCGGCACCCCGGCCGCCGGCACCGCCGAACAGGTCCCCGAGCCGGTCAAGGCCGAGCGCCTGGCCATGCTGCACCAGCTGCTCGGCGCGCAGCAGCAGGCCTTCAACCAAGCGACGCTCGGCCGGCGGCTGCCGGTGCTGCTCGAGCGCGCGGCCAAGCATCCCGGCCAGCTCAACGGGCGCAGCCCCTACATGCAGTCGGTCACGGTGGCGGCGCCGGACCGGCTGCTCGGAACGGTCGCCGAGGTCGAGATCCTCGAGAGCCATCCGAACAGCGTGAAAGGCCGGGTCGTGGCCGCACCGCAGCCCGCCGCGGCCTCGGCCGCCTGAGGAAAGTGCCCGCTTGACCGACCGGCCTCACGAGCTGCAGTTCGACGACAAGGCCCTGGTGCCGCTCCTGTTCGGCCAGCACAACCGCCATCTGGCGCGGCTCGAGCAGCACCTCGGCGTGTCGATCGACTCCTTCGGCAACACCGTGACCCTGCACGGCCCGGCGGCGGACCAGACCCGCGCCGAGCAGGTCCTGGGCGCGCTCTACCAGCGCCTCAAGAAAGGCATGTCCGTGGACGACCAGGAGATCGACGCGGCGGTGCGCATGCTCAGCGACCGCGACCAGGAGGAGCAACTCGGCGCGCTGCACGGCGAGGCGCTCAAGCTGGTCACCAAGAAGCGCCACGTGACGCCGCGCTCGCCCGGCCAGATGGCCTACGTGCGCGCCCTGCTCGACAACGAGCTGGTCTTCGGCATCGGCCCGGCCGGCACCGGCAAGACCTACCTGTCGGTCGTCGTCGCCGTGACCATGCTGCTGCAAGGCCGCATCGACCGGATCATCCTGTCGCGCCCGGCCGTCGAGGCCGGCGAGCGGCTCGGCTTCCTGCCCGGCGACATCAAGGACAAGGTCGACCCCTACCTGCGGCCGCTCTACGACGCGCTGCACGACCTGCTGCCCGGCGACCAGGTCAACAAGCGCCTGGAGAACGGCGAGATCGAGATCGCGCCGCTGGCCTTCATGCGCGGCCGCACCCTCTCGAACGCCTTCATCATCCTCGACGAGGCGCAGAACACCACGCCGACGCAGATGAAGATGTTCCTGACCCGGCTCGGCGAGAACAGCCGGATGGCGGTGACCGGCGACCTGTCGCAGATCGACCTGCCGGGCAGCCAGGGCTCGGGCCTGCGCGACGCCGTGCACCTGCTCGCCAAGCTCGACCGCGTCGCCTTCATCCAGTTCACCGACGCCGACGTGGTCCGTCACTCGCTGGTCACCAAGATCGTCCAGGCTTACGACGCCCGCGACAAGGCCGGCGGCGTCGAGGCCGACCTCTTCGACGGCCGCTAGACTGAATTTCTCATACTGGAAGGGGTCGTCACGTGGGTTATCGGCGGACAGGCAAGGAGAAGCGCGCAGCGCGATGCGGCGCATCGGGCAAGCGCTTCGACGCGGCCTGTGCGGCGACAACCAACGCCCTCCGGGTCGCTCCTGGCGGGCTCGCCCGCGGCGTCGCAGCCCTCGAGCGTAGCTTCGGCTACGCTCTTCAGGCTGCTCTTGGCGGATCGAGCCCGCCAGGAGCGATGCCGACCCCTTCCAGTATGAGAAATCCAGTCTAGACGGAGACCGACCGATGGAAGAGCCTCCGAGTAGCCGGCACGAGCTGGCGGTCCTGATCGAGGACGCCGGCTGGCAGGAGGCGCTGCCGGACGCCGAGGCGCTGGTCCTGCGCGCCGGTCGGGCCGCCCTGGCCGACCAGGGCGCACCGCTCGAGCTCTCGGTGCTGCTGACCGGCGACGAAGCGGTGCGAGCGCTGAACGCACGCTACCGCGGCCAGGACAAGCCGACCAACGTGCTGTCCTTCCCCGCCGACCTGGCGGCGCTGCCGGGCGAGGCGCGCCTGCTCGGCGACTTGGCGCTGGCCTTCCAGACCTGCAGGCGCGAAGCCGGCGAGCAGGGCAAGACCCTGGCCGCCCATCTGGCGCACCTGGTGGTCCACGGCACGCTGCACCTGCTCGGTCACGACCACGAGGCCGAGCCCGAGGCCGAGGCAATGGAGGCGCGCGAGCGCGTCCTGCTGGCGACCCTCGGCCTGCCCGATCCCTACGGCCCCGATCCTCTTGAGGAGGGCGGCGCGCCGGCGGCCGGCGCCACGACGGCCGGGCGGGGCGGGCGATGAGCGAGGCTTCGGCACCGCGCGGCGGACTGCGCCGCCTCGGCCAGCAGCTGCGCGGCCTGCTCGGCGGTCGCAACGGCGACCACGACCAGCACCTGCGCGACACCATCGAGGAGATCATCGGCGAGATCGAGGAGGCCGACGACGAGGAGACGCGGCACCCGATCGGCGACCACGAGCGCCGGATGTTCTCGAACATCCTCAAGCTGCGCCACCTGACCGCCTACGACGTGATGATCCCGCGCGCCGACATCGTCTCGATCGAGGTCGGCGCGACCCTGGAGGATCTGATCGCGCTGATGGGCCAGGCCGGCCACAGCCGCCTGCCGGTCTACCGCGAGACCCTCGACGATCCGATCGGCATGGTCCACATCAAGGACGTGCTCGGCTACTCGACCAGCAAGCGGAACTTCAAGCTGGCCAACATCATCCGCCCGGTGCGCATCGTCGCGCCCTCGATGCGCGTCGTCGACCTGCTGCTGGAGATGCGCCTTAAGCGCAGCCACATGGCCCTGGTCGTCGACGAGTTCGGCGGCATCGACGGCCTGATCACGATCGAGGACCTGGTCGAGGAGATCGTCGGCGAGATCGAGGACGAGCACGACGTCGAGGAGGGACCGAAGCTGGTCTGGCGGCCCGACGGCAGCCTGGTCGCCGACGCCCGCACCACCATCGAGGACTTCGAGGAGGCGGTCGGCCCGGTGCTTTCGGAGGAGGAGCGCGACGCCGACATCGACACCCTGGGCGGGCTGGTCTTCTACCTCGCCGACCGGGTGCCGAGCCGCGGCGAGCTGATCGAGCACCCAGCCACCGCCATCGTCTTCGAGGTGCTGCAGGCCGATCCTCGGCGCATCAAGCGCCTGCGCCTGCGCGACCTGCCGCCGCGCCCGGAGAAGACCGGCGAAAGGAACGGCGAGGATAACGGCAAGTGAGCGGCCCGGCGCCCGAGGCCGGCCGCTTCGCCCGCTGGGCGGCGGTCCTGCGGGCCCTGGCCGGATGGCGCCAGCTCGCCGCAGCGTCGCTGCTCGGCGCGCTCTCCGCGACCGCGTTGCCGCCGCTGTACCTGGTGCCGCTGCTGGTGCCGGCCTTCACGGGCCTGATATGGCTGCTCGAAGGCTGTCCGGGCTGGCGGCGCGCCTTCCTGGTCGGCTGGGCCTTCGCGGTCGGCCACCACTTCGTCGGGCTCTACTGGGTCGGCATCGCGATGACCGTCGACCTCGCCCGCTTCTGGTGGTTCCTGCCGATCGCGGTGCTCGGTCTCGCTTTCGGTCTCGGCCTGTTCGTCGCCGCCGGAACCGCGCTGCTGCGCGGCCTCGGCCTGCGCGGCCCATCCCTGGTGCTGGCCCTGACGGCCGCCTGGCTGGCCGGCGAGGCCGCGCGCGGCCACCTGCTCTCCGGCTTTCCCTGGAACCTGATCGGCACGGTCTGGGCCTTCGACGCGGTCCCCCTGCAGGCCGCCTCGCTGTTCGGCGTCTGGGGCCTGAGCGCGGTCACGCTGCTCGCCGCCATGGCGCCGGCGGTGCTGGCCGGTGCCTGGCGCCGGCGCCTGCGCTTCACCCTGCTCGCCGTTCTGCCGCTCGCGGGCTGCCTGCTGTTCGGCGCGACCCGGGTCGGGCTGGCGCCGCCGATCGGCGCGGCGGTCGACCCCGACGTCCGGCTGCGTATCGTCCAGCCGAGCATCTCGCAGCAGGAGAAGTGGCAGCCCACGCAGCGCTCCCGGCACGTCGCCGACCAGCTGCTGCAGAGCCTGCGGAGCGGCTTCGAGCAGACCAGCGCGGTGATCTGGTCGGAAACGGCGATCCCCTATCTGCTGAACCTCGACCCCGACCTGCAGAAGGTGGTCAGCCGGGTGGCCCCGCCGCGCGGCTACCTGCTCGCCGGGGCGCCGACCCGAGAGCCCGGCCCCGGCGGCGACTCCCTCTACAACTCGCTCTATGCGATCGCCCCCGCGGGCACGGTCGAGACGCGCTTCGACAAGGTCCACCTGGTCCCCTTCGGCGAGTATCTGCCACTGCGCGGGCTGATCGACGCGCTCGGCTTCGCCAGCCTGACCGGCGGTAACTTCTCCAGCGGGCCCGGGCTCGCGGTCGTCGCGCTGGAGGGGCTGCCGCCCTTTTCGCCGCTGATCTGCTACGAGGTGATCTTCTCCGGCGCCGTCTACCCGGCCGACGGTCCACGGCCGGCCTGGCTGCTCAACCTGACCAACGACGCCTGGTTCACCAACCCGGCCTGGCGGATCCTGGGGGTCGCGCCCTTCCGCCACACCTCGGGCCCCTACCAGCACCTCGCCAGCGCTCGGCTGCGTACGGTCGAGGAGGGTCTGCCGCTGGCGCGCGCCGCCAACAACGGCATCTCGGCGGTGATCGATCCCTACGGGCGGGACCTGGCGCGCCTGCCGCTGCACGCCGTCGCCAATCTGGACGCGCTGCTGCCGCGCGCCCTGCCGCCGACGCCCTACGCGGCAATCGGCCGCTGGGTGCTGCTGCCGCTGTTCCTGCTGCTCGTCGTCCCGGCCCTGCTGCTGCGCCGGGCGCCGGCCGGCGGCAGCGGTCGCTCGCCCGAGGAAGGCGTGTAGAACTCTCCTTGTTTTTCTAGTCTTGAGTATAGAGCGACAGGATTTACCAGAATACTTGGTTGTGTCTGGTAATATTCGAGTTGTCGTTTTAGGAGAACCATTACTGAATGGTTGACGACATCACGTTTCATGCAATAAGACACAAATCCTTAGCCATCGAGTGAAAAGCCAGGAGCAGCCGAAATGCCCAGAGGCAGACGTCCCGGGAGCGGCCGGGGCGGGGGTCCCAATCCCGTCGACGTGCATGTCGGCCAGCGGGTCCGCCAGCGCCGGACCCTGATGGGACTCAGTCAGGAGAAACTGGGCGAGGCGCTCGGCCTGACGTTCCAGCAGGTGCAGAAGTACGAGCGCGGCGCGAACCGCATCGGCGCGAGCCGGCTGTTCGACCTCGCGAACATTCTCGACACCGACATCAACTACTTCTTCGAGGACATGCGCGCCGACGTCGCCGCAGCTGCGCCGAGTAAGCTGCACGGCCAGAGCGAGCCCCCCGAGACCAGCGCCCCGGAGCCGGATCCCATGGCCCGCCGCGAGACGCTGGAGCTGGTGCGCGCCTACTACCGGATCGTCAATCCCCATGTCCGCAAGCGGCTGTTCGAGATGACCAAGGCCCTGGCGCAGATCACGGACTGAGGGGTGGCCTGCAGGCCGACTCCCCGGGGCCCGGGGGCCCCGTCCGGGTCCTCCCGGAGCCGCCGGTCCGACACTGCCCCCTTGCGGCGGCTAGCCCGAATCGGCATGGTTGCCCGCTCTCAGAGCGCGCGCGCCCCGTCTTTCCGCCGCGCCGCCGCTTATTCTGAAATTTCTCGAAAGGGTCATGCCTTGAAGAAAGGAAACTACCTCTTTACCAGCGAATCGGTGTCCGAGGGCCATCCCGACAAGGTCTGTGACCGGGTGTCGGACGCCGTCGTCGACGCCTTCCTGGGGCACGACCCGGCCGCGCGCGTCGCGGTCGAGACCCTGTCCACGACGAACCGCATCGTGCTGGCCGGCGAGGTCCGCTCGACCCCGGAGACCGTGAAGAGCGTCCGCGACCAGATGGAGGACATCGCCCGGCGCGCGATCCGCGAGATCGGCTACGAGCAGGACGGCTTCCACTGGAAGACCCTCCAGGTCCAGAACTACGTCCACGAGCAGTCCGCCGACATCGCCGTCGGCGTCGACGCCGCCGGCAACAAGGACGAGGGCGCCGGCGACCAGGGCATCATGTTCGGCTTCGCCTGCGACGAGACGCCGGAGCTGATGCCGGCGCCGATCCAGTACGCCCACAGCATCCTGAAGTCGCTGGCCGAGGCGCGCCACTCCGGCGCCGAGCCGCGGCTCTGCCCCGACGCCAAGAGCCAGGTCACGCTGCGCTACGAGAACGGCAAGCCGGTCGGCGCGACCTCGGTGGTGGTCTCGACCCAGCACGCCGCTGAGATCGACCAGGACGCGGTGCGCGAGATCGTCCGCCCGCACGTCCTCAACGTGCTGCCCGAGGGCTGGATGTGCCCGGAGGAGGACTTCTACGTCAATCCGACCGGCCGCTTCGTGATCGGCGGCCCCGACGGCGACGCCGGCCTGACCGGGCGCAAGATCATCGTCGACACCTACGGCGGTGCGGCGCCCCACGGCGGCGGCGCCTTCTCGGGCAAGGACCCGACCAAGGTCGACCGTTCGGCCGCCTACGCCGCGCGCTATCTCGCCAAGAACGTGGTCGCGGCCGGGCTCGCCCAGCGCTGCACCATCCAGCTGTCCTATGCCATCGGCGTCTCCAAGCCGCTCAGCGTCTACGTGCTGTGCGACGGCACCAACGAGGTCGACCAGGACAAGCTGGGCAGCGTGCTGCGCGAGATCATGGACCTGTCGCCGCGCGGCATCCGCGAGCATCTCCACCTGTCTCGCCCGATTTATGCGCGCACCGCCGCCTACGGCCACTTCGGCCGGGCGCCAGAGGCCGACGGCGGCTTCTCCTGGGAGAAGACCGACCTGGTGCCCGAGCTGAAGCGCGCCTTCGGCGCCTGAGGCGGGGCGGGTTCCGACCGGAGGCGGCGCCATGGCGGCTCCGGCGGGCCGCCAGCCCGCGCCCGGGAAGCTGCACGGCCGCCGCCAGGGCCGCCCCCTGCGCGACGGCCTGCGCGGGCTGATCGAGCGGCGCCTGCCGGCGCTCGAGGTACGGCTGCCCGAGCGGGGCCGGCTCAATCCCGCGAGCCTGTTCCCCGCGGCCCCGGTGGCGGCGGCCCCGGTCGAGGCGGCCCCGGTCGAGGCGCCGTCCGCCGGCGCCGGGCGGCCGATCTGGCTGGAGATCGGCTTCGGCGGCGGCGAACACCTGGCCTGGCAGGCGATCCGGCATCCCGAAGCGGGGCTGATCGGCTGCGAGGTCTTCGTCAACGGCATCGCCACGCTGCTGCGCGCGCTCGAGGAGAGCGGCGCCGGCAACGTGAGGATCTTCCGCGAGGACGCCCGGCTGCTCGTCGAGGCGCTGCCCGACGCCTGCCTCGACCGCGTCTTCCTGCTGTTCCCCGACCCCTGGCCGAAGCGTCGCCACGCGAAGCGGCGCTTCGTCGCCCCGGCTACCCTCGACGCCCTGGCGCGGGTGCTGCGCCCAGGCGGCGAGCTGCGGGTCGCCAGCGACGATCCGACCTACCAAGCCTGGGCGCTGGCCCACCTGCTGCGCCATCCGGCCTTCGACTGGACCGCTCGGCGCGCCGACGACTGGCGTCGGCGGCCGCCCGACTGGCCGGCGACGCGCTACGAGGCGAAGGCGCTGGATAGCGGGCGCAAGCCGGTCTATCTGGCGTTCCGGCGCGTCCCGGACTCAGAATACCCTTGAAATCGAGCGGCGTTCGCGCTTAATTCCAGCCTAAGCCATAGGGCTTGATGGAAATCGCGATCCATCGAGTCAGAACAACATGGTGGGCCAACGGCCCGCCATTTTTGTTGGTCCCACCCCAACTGACGGAATGGCGAGAAGGTTTGAACGCGCAACCCGCGGGCGACAGGAATTTTGAGCAGGATCTCTCGGCCGAAGCGGCCGCCTTCTCGCTGACCAGCGAGGGTCAGGCCGCCGAGGTCGAGCGCATCGTCGCGCCCACGGTGGCCGACCTCGGCTACGAGATCGTGCGCATCCAGATCGGCGGTGGCCGTCATCGCCCGACCCTGCAGATCATGGTCGAGCGCCCGGATGGCACGCTCGCCATCGAGGACTGCATCGCCGTCAGCCACGCCGTCTCGGCGCTGCTCGAGGTCGAGGATCCGATCGCCGGCGCCTACGAGCTGGAGGTCTCCTCCCCCGGCATCGATCGACCGCTGACCCGGGGCAAGGACTTCCTGCGCTACGCCGGCTTCGAGGCGCGCATCGACACCCGGATGCCGGTCGGCGGGCGCAAGCGGGTCAAGGGCCGCCTGCTCGGCCTCGAGGGCGCCGAGGTGGTGCTGGCCGAGGCCGCGGGGCAGCCGCACACGCGCCTGCCCCTGTCCGTCATCGGCAAGGCCAAGCTGGTGCTGACCGACGACCTGATCGCCGCCGGACGGGCCGACAGCCCGGACGCCTGACCGGCGGGCTTGCCCGGCTGCCGGCCTATGCGAACGGCCTGCGCCGGACGGGCCGGTACGAGACCGACGCCCGGGGCGGAACCCTGGGGGCAGGACCCTGGGGGCAGGTCCCTGGGGGCAGAACGCCCGAGTTTTGGGAAGAGGAACGATGGAACCGCAGACCCTTCACCGTACCGAGCTGCTGCAGGTGGCAGAGGCCGTGGCCCGCGAGAAGGGCATCGAGCCCGGCGAGGTCATCGTCGCCATGGAGCAGGCGATCCAGAAAGCCGGCCGCGCCAAGTATGGCCAGGAGCACGACATCCGTGCCGAGATGGACCGCCGCACCGGCGAGATCCGGCTGCGCCGCTACCTGACGGTCGCGGACCCGGTCGAGAACGAGTTCACCGAGGTCCCCCTCAAGACCGCCCAGGTCCGCAAGCCGGAGGCCAAGATCGGCGACGTCCTGATCGACGAGCTGCCGCCGATCGACCTCGGGCGCATCGCCGCCCAGACCGCGAAGCAGGTCATCGTCCAGAAGGTGCGTGAGGCCGAACGTACGCGTCAGTACGAAGAGTACAAGGACCGGGTCGGCGAGATCGTCAACGGCATCGTCAAGCGCGTCGAGTTCGGCAACGTCACGGTCGACCTCGGCCGCGCCGAGGCGATGATGCGCCGCGACGAGTCGCTGCCGCGCGAGAGCCACCGCACCGGCGATCGCGTACGGGCCTACATCTACGACGTACGGCCGGAGCTGCGGGGGCCGCAGATCTTCGTCTCGCGCGCCCACCCGCAGCTCATGGCCAAGCTGTTCGCTCAGGAGGTGCCGGAGATCTACGACGGCATCATCGAGATCAAGTCGGTGGCCCGCGACCCGGGCAGCCGCGCCAAGATCGCGGTGATCAGCCACGACTCCTCGATCGATCCGGTGGGCGCCTGCGTCGGCATGCGCGGCAGCCGCGTCCAGGCCGTGG
>NZ_JBBDQW010000046.1:9391-33337 GCF_040905785.1 Tistlia sp. | reverse complement strand
GGTCGCCTGCGGCACCCTCGAGGCCGGCGACGTCGCCGGCCGCCGGGGGGGCCCCCCCCCCCCCCCCCCCCCCCCCCCCCGCCTGGGGGCCCCGCACCCGCCCCAGCGCTTCATCGAGGTCACCCAGGCGGTCACCATCGAGAGCGACGACTTCGACTTCGTCGAGGACTTCCGGGGCATGGAGACGATCGCGCGCCAAGGCTCCCTGCTCGCCCGCGACGGCGGCCGGCCCGTGGTAACCCCCTACGACGACTGCGTGCTGATCATGCCCTCGCGGCGCCTGCAGCGCGGCCAGACCGCGGTCCGGCTCGGCCGCTACCTGGCCTGAGGCCGCCGCAACCGGCCAGCGCACGTCACGATACCTTTGACCCCAGGTCGCCGCCGCGCGCCTTGAGCCGGGGCGCCGGTGCCGTCACCTTGTCCCGGAGGCTCGGCGACCCGGGCCGGCCCCGCAGCGGAAGAGGCATGCGCGATGAGTCGGATCTACGTCCTGCACGAGAACGAGGAGTGGGTGCTGCCGCTGCGCGCGGCCTTCGAGGCGCAGGACCTGCCCTACCGCGAGTGGTTCCTGGACGAGGCACGGGTCGCGCTCGACCGGCTGCCGCCCGAGGGCGTCTACTACAACCGCATGAGCGCCTCCTCTCACACCCGCGGCCACCGCTTCGCGCCGGAGGCGACGCGCGCCACCCTGCAATGGCTGGAGCTGCACGGCCGGCGCACGGTCAACGGCAGCCGCGCGATCGCCCTGGAGGTCGACAAGCTGGGCCAGTACGCGGCGCTTCAGGCCGCCGGCATCGCGACCCCGCGCACCGTCGCCACGGTCGGCCGCGAGCAGGTCCTGGCCGCGGCGCGCGAGTTCGGCGAGTGGCCGCTGATCCTGAAGCCGAACCGCGGCGGCAAGGGCCTCGGCGTGCGCCTGGTGCATTCCTCGGCGGCGGTCGAGGAGGCGCTGGACGACCCCGCCGCGGCGCCGCTCGACGGCATCTGGCTGGTCCAGCAGTACGTCGCCGCGCCCGAGCCCTTCATCACCCGCCTGGAGTTCGTCGGCGGCCGCTTCCACTACGCCGTCCGGGTCGACACCAGCGAGGGCTTCGAGCTCTGCCCGGCCGACGCCTGCGAGCTGCCCGGCCAGCTGCTCCCCGAGGGCGCGGCCTGCCCGGCCGGTGCCGCGGGCGCGAACGGGGGCCTCTCGAAGTTCAGCATCGTCTACGGCTTCCGCCACGCCCTGATCGCCCGGCTCGAGCGCTTCCTCGCCGCCCACGGCATCGAGGTCGCGGGCGTCGAGTTCATCGTCGACCGCCACGGCCAGGCCTTCGTCTACGACGTCAACACCAACACCAACTACAACGGCGATGCCGAGGCCCGCGCAAGCGCCGCCAACCCCGCCTTCGAGGGCGGCATGGCGCGCCTGGCCCGCTTCCTCGGCGAGCAGCTCGAGGGGCTGCGGGCGGACGAAGCCGCCTGAGCCCCGCGGCCGGGGCTCAGTGGAACCGGTGGCTGCGGAAGCGTCCGGCGTTCGGGCAGAAGTGCGGCGGCGCCGTGGTGCCGGAGGCCGCCGCCGCCTCGAGCCAGAGCGCGCAGGCCGCGCCGTGCGGGCAGGCGATGCAGGCGCGCGCGGTCGCCGCCATGGTCTGGCCGAGCTGGTCGCCGGCAAGGCGCGCCGGGTCGACGCCGCACTGCGTCATCATCCGGCCGAGATTGCGGGACTTGGCGTCGAGCCGGGACAGGTACTCTTTCATCGGGCGCTCCTCGCTGGCTGCGCTGCCGGGTGTCGGCGAATCCCAGCAAAGGACGGCGGCGGCCGCCTGTCCTTGCGCCAGCGCAAATCACGACGCCGACGCGACCTAGGGCCCGATCGCCGGCTGCGCTATGCTCGCCGCCGGACCGCAGGAGCGATCGGATGGGCGGGGACAAGACGGGCGGGGACAAGACGGGCGGGCACCAGAAGGGCGAGCGCGAGACGGCGGGGGTTATCGCACCGCCGCCCCTGCTCTATCTCGGCGCGCTCCTCGCCGGGCTGGGCCTGGACCGCCTGTTCGGCCTGCCCGGCCTGCCCCTGGAACTGCCGCTGCGGCTGCTGCTCGGCGGTGCCGTCGCGCTCGCCGGCTTCGGCCTGGCGCTGCCGGCGCTGCGCGGCTTCCGGCGCGCCGGCACCGAGCCCGAGCCCTGGAAGCCGACGCGCGCCCTGGTCGTCGAGGGCCCCTACCGCTTCACGCGCAACCCGATGTACCTCGGCATGGCCTTGGTCTACCTCGGCGTCCTCCTCGCGGCAGGCGGTCCCCTGACCCTGCTGCTCCTGGCGCCGCTGCTGGCGGTCGTGCGCTACGGCGTGATCGGGCGCGAGGAGCGCTACCTCGAGGCTCGCTTCGGGCAGCCTTATCGGGACTACAAGGCACGGGTCCGGCGCTGGCTGTAACGCGGGCGGCGAAGGGCTATTCCCGGGGTTCCGGGCAATTGCTATGTAGGCTCCGCCGCCCATGAGAAGGTGGAGCGGCCTGACTGCCACGGCCGAGAGGGTGCCGATGAAGTTCGAGCTCACCGACGCCTTCCTGACCGGCGATCCCTGGATCGACGAGGATCACCGGCGTCTCGCCGCCACGATCGATTCGATCCACGCCACCGAGCGGTCGGCGGACCCGCAGGGGCTGTTCGCCGTCCTGGCGGCCTTCCGGGCCCATCTCGCCCATCACTTCGCCCAGGAGGAGGCCCACCTGAAGGCGATGCGCTACCCGCACCTCGAGCCCCACAGGGCGCACCACGGCGAGATCCTCGAGGCGCTGGAGCGGCTGATGCGCAGCGTCGAGGACGGCCGGCCGGTCGAGGGCGGCGTGGCCCAGACCTGCTACCACGAGCTGATCCGCGTCGTGCTGCTGCGCGACATGCAGTTCGCGAACTGGGTCGCCGACCGCAACCAGGGAATCCGATGACTCGCCACCTCTGCCGAGCGCCGCTCAGGTCCGGGTGATCGAGACGCCGCCGTCGGCGAGCAGCGCCGTGCCGGTCGTGAAGCTGGAAGCCTCGGAGGCGAGGTAGAGCGCGGAGCGCGCGATCTCCTCCGGCGCCGCCATCCGCTTCAGGGCGTGCAGCCCCTCGACGAAAGCGCGGGACTCCGGCGTGCCCACGGAACCGCGCGCGCCCGGGGTGTCGGTGCCGCCGGGCAGCAGCGCGTTGACGCGCACGCCCTGGGCGCCGAGCTCGGCGGCGAGCGTCTGGGTCAGTCCGATCAGCCCGGCCTTGGCCGCCGCGTAGGCGCCCATGCCCGGCATGCCGACCGTATAACCGACGAAGCTGGAGGTGAAGATCAGCGACCCGCCGCCGCGCGCGACCAGGGCCGGCACCTGGTGCCGGGCGGCGAGGAAGGCGCTGGTCAGGTTGACCTCGATCGCCTCCCGCCAGGCGGCCAGCGACAGCGCCGGCACGCTCGCCATCTCGCCGACCGCGCCGGCGTTGTTGAAGGCGACGTCGAGGCCGCCGAAACGCTCGAGCGCGAGCGCGACCAGGGCGGCGGCGTGCTCCTCCTCGCGGACGTCGCCGGCCAGCACGGCCACCTCGCCGCCCTCGGCGCGGATCGCGGCGGCCAGGGATTCCAGCTCGTCCCGGCGGCGGCCGGCCGCGACCACCCTGGCGCCCTCCCGCGCGAAGAGGCGGGCCGTGGCGCGGCCAATGCCGGAGCTGGCGCCGGTGACGATGGCGACCCTGTCGGTCAGTGCGGTCATGTCGATCTCTCCCTTGCTTTTGCGGTTGCCCGGCGGCCGCCTCTGGGGGCGCCCGCCGGCAGGAGGGAGGATCGCGGGCCGGGCAGCCGGTCACTCTCCGCTTCTTGCGGAGGGCTCGCGCAAAACGGACCCCGCGCTCGGGGGCCGCTCGGGGCGCGCTCTGGAAAGCCTCAGCGCAGGCCGAGCGGATGCACCGGCGCGAAGGAGGCGGAGAAGAGCGAGAGGCCGAGCGCCAGGATGACGAGGCCACCGACCAGGCCGGCGG
Organism: Tistlia sp.; assembly: GCF_040905785.1. Classification (NCBI taxonomy): domain Bacteria; kingdom Pseudomonadati; phylum Pseudomonadota; class Alphaproteobacteria; order Rhodospirillales; family Rhodovibrionaceae; genus Tistlia; species Tistlia sp. The sequence continues at coordinate 29,356 of NZ_JBBDQW010000046.1, read as the reverse complement.
CCTGCCCGAGCAGCGCCAGGCGGGCGCCGCCGAGGCGCTCGGAGCGCTCGGCCAACGCGGTCGCGAGGTCGCGGGCATGGACCGCGAGCCAGGCCAGGGCCGAGACGGTGATCGCGGTGCCGAGCGAGACCGCGGCAACCGACGCGACGCCGGCCCAGCCGAGGCCGACGGCGCGCGCGAAGACCAGGACCACGACCGCGCCGCTGCAGGGCCTGAGGCCGACCGAGAGGACGATGCCGAGGCTCGCGCGCCAGTCGCCGGCGCGCGCCAGCTGCTTGGCGGAGGGGCCGTGGGCGCAGGCCTCACAGCCTTCGACGGCACGGTCGTGCCCCGGCGCCCCGTGGTGGCCCCCGTGGTGGCCCCCGTGGTGCCCCTGGTGATGCGCGTGACCGTGCGCGGCGTGATGGCCGGTCCCGCGGCTCCCGCGCCACAGGCCGCCGAGCGCGCGCAGCAGCAGCAGCAGGCCGACGCCGGCGACCAGCGCGTAGCTCAAGCGTTCGCTCCAGGTCACGGCGACGCCGCTCTCGCGCGGCAGCCAGCCGGCGAGGCCGATCAGGCCGTAGACCAGGAGCAGCGCGACCAGGCCCTGGCAGAGGGAGGCCGCGACGGCGAGCGCGATGCCGCGCCGCAGGTTCTGCCGCTGGGTCAGCAGGTAGGTCGCGATCACCGCCTTGCCGTGTCCCGGGCCGGCGGCATGGAAGACGCCGTAGAGGAAGCTGAGCCCGACCAGCGCGCCCGAGGCGAGCAGCGCCGCCGAGCCCTCCTGGCCCTGCAGGGCGCCGAGCTCGCCGGTCAGCGCCCGGTGGAAGCGCGTCTGCTGCTCGAAGATCCAGACGAGAAGACGGGTCCAGGGCCCGGCGGCGTCCGGCGACAGCGCCCCGGCCAGCCACAGGCCGCCGAGCGTCAGCAGCGCGAGTCCCGCGGCGAGGCCGAGCGGCCCGGCCGCCGGGGCCGGGCGGGCGCGCTGCCGCGGAGGGCTAGCGGTCATGGGCAGTCCACCGTCACGGTCTCGGCGAAGAGCGCGCCGATGGTGGCGCCGCCGGGGCCCGGCACGACCCGCTGCGAGCGGTCGGCGGCGGCCGCCAGGCCGACCGCCTCGGGCGCCGGATTGGCCGGCTCGATGCGGTAGTCGCAGCCCGCGGGGGCGTCGAGCAGGCGTACCGCCGGAGGCTCCTCGGCGTGCAGCATCTCGATGTAGTAGGTCGGGTCGTAGACCCGGTAGGAGAAGCCGCCCGCCGCCGGGTCGGCCGGCGCCGCGAGCGGCAGCAGGAAGCTCATCTCCAGGCGGTCGCCGCGCATCGCGTTGACGCCGCCGCTCGGCGCGCCGAAGGCGACCGCCTCGCCGGCCGCGGAGGCCGCGGTGAAGTAGCCGTACTCCTCGAGGTTGCCGAGATGGACCGCGAGCAGCTCGGCCAGCTGGTCCGGGTCGGGTCGCCCGTCCCCGTCGGCGTCCATGCCCTCGGTCGCGAAGACCGTGTAGTAGGGGTCGAACAGCCAGGTCTGGCGCAGCGAGGCGACGGCCCCGGCCGCGTCGAACTGCAGCTCGACCCGGACGTCGATCCAGGCGTGGGGATGCGCCTGCGCCGCACCGCCCGCGAGCGAGAGCGCTCCGACCAGTGCCCCGCCGAGGAGCACAGAACCGCCGAGCAGGACCGGGCCGCCCGGCCGCCGCCTTCCCATCGCTGCGCTCATCCTTGCCTCCGCCGCTCCGTCGGCCCCCAACATGCCCGATCCGGCGAGTCCGCGCGAGGAGTGCTGCTTGCCCGCGCCGCGGCGGGGCGCCATATTGTCCGCATGCTCACGCAGCCCCGCACACCGGCCGCCGGCACCGAGGCGCCGCCCTCGGGCCGGCCGCGCGATCCGGTGGTGCTCGCCTCGGCCGGCTTCCTCGCCCTTTGCCTGCTGTTCGCCCTGCCGCCCCTGCTCTCGGAGTCGGCGCAGGGCTTCTACGAGGCGGGCTTCCTGGCCATGCACGAGGCCATGGCCGGCATGGCGGTCGCCTGCCAGTGGACCTACTGACCAGTTGGACCTACTGACCAGTTGGACCTACTGAGGCGACCTTTCGGCCAGGTCCCGTCCGAGCCTTCCTAGCGCCCCTCGGCGAGCGCCCGCTCCAGCGCCGCCACGACCTGGTCCAGGGTCGCCGACTCGTCGAGCACCGCCACCGCCCGCCAGTCCGGATCCATCAGGTAGATCCGCGAGCTATGGTCGACGGGATAGTAGAGGGGATCGACCTCGGTGCGCAGGCGGTAGCTGACGCCGAAGCGCCGGGTCAAGCGGTCGATCTCCGGCTTGGGTCCGCTCAGGCCGACGAAGTCCTCGCCGAAAGCCGCCATGTAGCCGGCCAGGTGCTCCGGCGTGTCGCGCGCCGGGTCCAGCGTGACGAACAGCGGCCGCACCCGGCCCGGCTCGCCCAGGCGCGCCCTTGCGTCGGCCATGGTCTGGAGCGCCGTCGGGCAGAGATCGGGACAGAAGCTGTAGCCGAAGTAGAGCAGCGTGAAGCCGCCGGCGAAATCGGCCTCGGTGACCGTCCGCCCCCGCTGGTCGGTCAGCCGGAAGGGCCCGCCCAGGTCGCGCCGCTCCTGGATCAAGCCGGGGCCGCTCAGGCTGCGCGGCTCCGAGAGGGTCTCGGCCAGCACCCAGGCGGCGAAGCCGAGCGCCGCGAGCAGGACCACCGCCGTGCCCCAGCGCAGCGCGCGGTCGAGCGGCGAGCCGGTCTTCCCCCCCGTCCACCGTCCAGGTTCGGCCATGCCCGCCCGCCGCCCCTAGTCGCGACCCATCTCGAGGCGCAGGGCCAGGAGCTTCATCAGGTCCTTGAGGGTCAGCAGGCCGACCAGGCGGCCGCGCTCGACGACCAGCAGCCGGCTGGCGCCGTCGCGCTGCATCTGCGCCAGCGCCTGGCTGGCGTCGCTGTCGGCCTCGACGCTGATCGTGCCGTCGAGCGGCCGCGCGATCTCCTCGAGGCGGGTCTCGTCCCACAGCGCGCGCGGCACCTCCTTGACCCGGCGCGCCTCCAGCGCGCCCAGCAGCCGGTCGCTCCCGCTTCCCTCGCCCCCACGCTCCCGGTCGACCACCGGATAGAAGTCGTGGCCGTGACGGAACAGGACCTCGTCGACGAAGGCGCGCACCGTCATGTCCGCCGGCACGGTGACCGGATCGGGGGTCATGAAGCGGCGCACGCGGACGCCGGCCAGCAGCCGCGTCGACTCGAGCTGGAGGCGCGCCGAGGAGGCGGCCTGGCGCAGGAACAGGCCGATCAGGAACCACCAGAGCCCGCCGATGAAGTTGCCGGTCAGCACGCTGGCGAGGCCGAGGGCGATCAGCGCCAAGCCGAAGAGCGCGCCGGCCCGGCTGGCGGCGCGCGTCGCCCGCGCCAGGTCGTCCCAGCGGTGCCAGAGCGCCGCGCGCAGCACCCGGCCGCCGTCGAGCGGAAAGGCCGGAATCAGGTTGAAGACGGCGAGCAGCGCATTGAGGAAGCCGAGATAGCGCGCCACGCCGACGGCCGGCTCGGCGACGCCGGCCGAGGCGCCGAGCGCGGCCAGGCCGTAGAAGGCCAGCGCCAGCAGGCCGCTGGCCACGGGGCCGGCGATCGCCATCCAGAACTCCGCCCGGGCGCTGGCCGGCTCCTCCTGCATCTCGGCGATGCCGCCGAACAGGAACAGCGTGATGCCGCGGATCTCCAGCCCGAAGCGCCGGGCGACCAGGGAGTGCGACAGCTCGTGGAAGACCAGCGAGATCAGCACGCCAATCACGCCGACCACGGCCATCCACCAGTAGGTCGCGACCGTCAGGCCCTCGTAGAGGCTGGGAAAGAGCCCCTGGGCCAGCGACCAGGCGATCAGCAGCGCCAGGAAGGTCCAGCTGAGATCGAGCTTGATGCGGAACCCGAAGACCTCGAACAGCGTGATCTGCCTGCCGAACAACGCGCCACTCCTACCCGGTGAGACTGGGCACACTCTAGCAGGCCCGGCGCCGGCTGACTTGAGGTCGATCAAGCGCGAGGCAGCCGCGTCAGCCGCCAGGGGACAACCCGCCGGGGGCGGCGAGCAGGACCTCGTAGTGCGCGGCCTCGGCGTCGAAGCCGGCGAGGACCGCGCGCGCCTCCGGCTCGACGACGGCGCGCCGCGGCGTCGGCCCGGCGAAGGCCTCGAGCGCGTCGAGGTCGTCCCACAGGGTCGCGACCAGGACCTCCTCGCCCTCGGGGCCCGGCCCAGCCTCGGCCTCGCCGGCGACGCGGGCGAGCAGGAAGGCCCCGCGATGGCCGGCGAGACCGGCGAGCCGCGGGAAGACCCGCCGCTCCAGATGCTCCCGGTAGGCCGCGACCCGCCCCGCCTGCGCGACGCCGCGCCAGATCCGAACGATCATCCCCTGGTCCTCCCTCGCCGCGGTCCTCGCGCCTGCGAAGGTCGACGGCGCGCGCGCCGGCGTATTGGCGGAAATTGCCCTCTGCGCGGCTTTCAGCGCGCGAAGAGGGCGAAGGTCCGCACCTCGATCGACTCGCGCGGCGCCGCCTCGGGCGGCGTCGCCGGCAGGTCGAAGGCGCTGTGCGGCGTGAAGCGGGCGCGGCCGTCGTCGCGGCTGTCCCAGCCCTTGATCAGCAGCACCTCCTCCGGCGTCATGCGCGGCGCCCAGTACCAGCGCTGCGTCGGCTCGTAGGCCAGGTGGTAGATCTCGCCGACCCGGTCGGGAAAGACCTGGTCGGTCGCGACCAGCGCCGCCGGCCGCACGCTGGCGGCGTCGGCCAGCGCCAGGGGCGAGCGCTCGACCGGGCCGCGGATCGGCCGCCAGAGGTTGATCTGGGCGATGCGTCCGCCGGCAGCCAGCCACCGCTCGACCTCGGCGGTGCCGAGCACGTCCGCGGCGCGCCGCGGGCCGCTGGCGCGGGTGTAGTCGACGTGGACCTGCCGCGCGGGCCCCCGCTTGCCGACGCCGCCCTCGACAAAGCCCGGGCCGTCGGTGCGGCGGGTGGCGTCGAAGGCGACGACGCGGGCGGCGCCGGTGAGCCGGCACAGCAGGGCCTCGACCTCGGGCAGGTAGAGCGCCTCGACGGCCGCTTCGTCATGGAGATCGGCGACCGTGCTCGGCGATCGGTGCAGCTCGAAGCCCTCCTGGTCGAGCGACAGCCCGCCGGCCAGGGGCCGGAGGTCGCGGACCGGCACGAGGTGCCGCTCGGTGTCGAAGAACAGCCGGGGCGCGCCGCCGGTGTAGGCCGAGCTGTGGAAGACCGGCTTGCTTTCGGTCGCCGTGATGAAGCTCAGCGCCGCCTCGGTGTCGGCGGCGGGATGCGGCCGGGGGCGCTCCGGACGCCGGGCGATCGGGGCCGCCCAGACCGGCGCGAGCTGCGGGCGCTCGACCGCGGGAAGCGAGACCAGGCGGTCGCGGGCATCGGACAGCAGTCCGTCGAACAGGTCGGGAAGCAGGGTCATGGCAGGTCTCCCGGATGGCTGCGGGCGGTCCGTCCCTCGGCGGCGGATAGCGTCGAGGACTCCTCCCTCACCGAAGAAGCTGGCGCCCGGGCGTCGGCCTCGCCAGCGAGTTCGCCTCAGGTCGACTTGAGCAATATTCAAGTCCGTCCGGCGAGGTCGCGCAGCCAGGCTTCGACCCGCCGCACCGCGGCGGTCGGCGCCGTCCCGGCCGGCCGGCACAGGTAGTGCGCCGCCCCCGTCGGGTCGCCGGCGCCGAAGGGCGCCTCCAGGACGCCGCGCGCCAGCCGATCGTCGACGACCGGCCGGCGCCCGATCGCCAGGCCGTGACCGCCTTCCGCGACCTGCAGGACCTGCTCGGCGCCTTCCAGCTCGATGGCTCCCGCCAGGTCCGGCGGCGCCAAGCCCCGCGCGCGGGCCCATTCCTCCCACTCGTCGGGCGACAGGGTGTTGACGATCAGGCGGGCCCGGCGCAGCGCCTCGGCGGTCGGTTCCCCGGCGGCCGGCTCCCCGTCGCCGAGCGCCAGGTAGCCAGGGGCACAAACCGGCAGCGCCGTCTCCTCGAGCAGGAAGGCCGCCTCGACGCCCGGCCAGGCGCCCTTGCCGTGTCGGATCGCCAGGTCGACCTGGTCGCGCCTGAGGTCGAGCACGCGGGTGGTGGCGACCAGCTGTAGCTCGACGTCGGGATGGGCGCGCTCGAAGCCGCCGAGCCGGGCGATCAGCCAGCTCGCCGCCAGCGAGGGCGGCAGCGTCAGGCGCACGACGCTGCGGCCGCCGGGGTGCAGCAGCGCCTCGGTCGCGATCTCGATCTGGCGGATCGCCGGGTCGATCTGCTCGAGGTAGCGCCGGCCGGCGGCGGTCAGGCGGACGCCGCCGCCATCGCGCTCGAACAGCGCGACGCGCAGGAAGTCCTCGAGCCGCCGCACCTGGTGGCTGACCGCCGACTCGGTGACCCCCAGGCTCTCGGCGGCGTCCCTGAACCGGCGCCGGGTCGCGGCGGCGTGGAAGGCGCGCAAGGCGGCGAAGGGCGGCAGGCTGTAGCGGCGCTCGTGCATCGTCGGATGCTCGCGCCTTCATGAGCGCCATTCAAGTCATGGGACCTGTGACGCGCCGTCTCCAATAGCCCCTGCCGATTGGTCTCCAATAGCCCCTGCCGATTGACAGAGGCGCTGCCGCCGGCTTCTCCTGGGCCGCAGGGCGGAGGCGGCCGTGGCGCGCAGCGATCCCAGGAACAGCAGCCACTACTGGTGGGACCGGCACGTCCCCGGCCTCAGCCTGCTGCGCGCCGACTTCACGACCCACGCCTACCCGCCGCACAGCCACGAGGCCTTCGTCGTCGCGGTCACCGAGGCCGGCGGCTCCGTGATCCGCAGCCGCGGCGTCGAGACCGAGGCGCGGGGCCGCGAGCTCTTCGTCTTCAATCCCGCCGAGCCGCACGAGGGCTGGATGGGCGGCAGCACGCGCTGGCTCTATCGCTCGCTCTACCTGACGCGCGAGGCGATCGGCGGCCTGGAGCGGGCGCTCGGGGTGGAGGCGTTGCCCCACTTCCTGGCCAACAAGGTCGCCGACCGCGATCTGACCGCCGCCTTCCTGGCGCTGCACCGGGCGCTCGAGCAGGGCCGCGACCCCTTCCGCGAGCGCGAGCTGCTGGTCGGCTCCTTCGGGGTGCTGTTCCGCCGGCACGGCAGCGACCGCGCCCGGATCGCGCCGGCCCCGGCCGAGCGCGCCCGCCTGGCCCGCCCGCTCGCGCTGATGCAGGCCCGCCACGGCGAGGCGCTGCGCCTCGAAGAACTGGCGGCCGAGGCCGACCTCACGGTGTTCCAGCTGATCGGCCTGTTCAAGCGCGCGACCGGGCTGACGCCCCACGCCTACCTGACCCAGGTCAGGCTCAACGCCGCCTGCCGGCTGCTGCGCGGGAACACGCCGCTGGCCGCCGTCGCCGCCGAGGCCGGCTTCTACGACCAGAGCGCCATGACCCGGCACTTCAAGCGCTGCTACGGCATGACGCCGCGCCAGTTCGCGCAGGCGGCGCGCGGCGCGAGTTGCGGCTGAGGGGCGATCCGGTCCGCGCTCCCACGCCCCTCGACAGGGGACGAAAGGCTTGCTTCCGGCGGCGGCGGCGCACCCACGCCCCTCGACAAGCTCGGGACGAAGCGGAGGGGAGTGGCCGGAAGGATGCTTCGTCCCGAGCCTGTCGAGGGGCGTGCGGGCCCTGCAGGTGCCGACCCGAAGGGAGTGCCGGCTGCCGCTTCGTCCCGAGCTTGGTCGAGGAACGTGGGAGCCCTGGCCGGCAATTTTCGCCAATACCGCCGAGCGCCCGCGGCCGAGACTGCAGCCTTCCACAGTCGCCAGGAGGCCGCCCGCCCGATGTCGCACTACTTCTGCCACGCCCATCCCGAGACGCTGACGCTCGAGACCCAGGTGCTCGACAGTCGGCCCGGCCGGGTCGCCCTGGCCGAGACGCCCTTCTATCCCGGCGGCGGCGGCCAGCCGGCCGACCTGGGGGTGCTGCGCCACGGCGGCGGCGAGGTCGCGGTCGTCGGCTTCGAGCGGGCGGACGGCCGGACCTGGCACCTGCTCGAGCAGGAGATCGAACTCGCCGGCACGGTCGAGGCGGCGGTCGAGCCCGGCTACCGGAGCACGATGCGCCAGCTCCACACCGGCACCCACATCCTCAACGCCTTCGTGTTCCAGGCCTTCGACGGCGCCCTGGTCACCGGCGTGCAGATGTACGCCGACGGCACCGCGCGCATGGACTTCGACATTCCCGGCGCCGACAGCGAGCGGCTGCGCGCGCTGGAGGCGCCGATCAACGAGGTGGTCGCGCGGGATCTGGCCGTCACCTTCGATTACGTCGAGGCCCTTGCCGCGCAGGCCGAGCACGGCCTGATCCGCAGCCGCTCGGTGGCGCCGCCGCCGACGCCGGACGGGCGGATCCGCATCGTCGAGATCGCCGGCCTCGACCGCCAGGCCTGCGGCGGCACGCACCTGGCCTCGACCGGCGCCTCGGCGCCGCTGCGCATCCTCAAGATCGACAACAAGGGCCGGCACAACCGGCGGGTCCGGATCGGCCTGGTCGGGCACCCGGGGGTCACCGCCTAGGCAAGGCGGCGCTCAGGCGGCTTCCTCGTCGAAGTGCCGCCACTCGATCAGGCGGCCCTGCCGGGTCAGGGCGTGGAAGCCGGCGACGCAGATCTTGTGGTCGTCGACCACCTCGACCGTCAGCTTGGCGCCATCAGAGAAATCCAGGGCGATGCGGTCGCCGCCCGACGACAGCGCGACCAGACGCTGCCCGACCAGGACGGCGGGATCCCGGATCGGCCGGCCGGCGGTCTCGAGCCGGTGCGGCCAGGCCACGGTCACGACCGCGCCATGGGCGAAGCCGACACAGAGGACGCCTTCGTCCCGGCCGGCCTCGGTGACAGTGCGCGAAACCAGAGCACGCAAGTCCGGATCCATGTCGCCTCCTCTCTGCCGCCCACGGTTCGAGGCGGCTTGGGGCGACCTTCCCTCGCGAGGCGAGAGGCCGGCATTGACCGGGATCAATCGAGGCGTGATTTTCCGCCTTGGCTCAGCCGGCCAGGGCACGGACGAGCAGCGCCGCACCGACGCCGGCGCCGATGGCGGCGAGCGCCTGCCGGGTCAGCGCCATAACGGCAACTGGAGCGCCGAGGGCCTCGCCTTCGACGAACGCCTGACCAGCCTTGCCGACCTCGCGGTCTGGGTCCGCCGCCAGGGCCTGGTCGAGGCCGGCTACCGGCCGGACCGGCAGGACGCCGGGCTGCTTGAGGCGCTCCGCGCGCTGCGGGCGAGCCTGCGCCGGCTGCTGCTGGCCCCGGGCGCGGTCGCGCAGGCGGACCTCGAAGCGCTGAACCGGGCGCGCGCGATGGCGGCGTCGCCGCCCCTCGTGCGGCGATGCGGACGCCTGCTGCTCGCGCCCGGCGCCAGGCTGGACTGGCTCGGGGCACGCTGGCGCATTCGGCGAGCGAATGCCTGCTGACGCTCGAGGCCGGCCGGATCAAAGCCTGTCCCGGCGAGCGCTGCGGCTGGATCTTCCTGGACGAGAGCCCGAACAACCGGCGCCGCTGGTGCTCGATGGCGACCTGCGGCAACCGTGACAAGGCCCGCCGCCACTACGCGCGCCGCAAGGCCGGGTGAAACGGGGGCCGCTTCGGCCCGCGCCCCCGCTTCTCCCGCCCCGGCCCGAGGCCCCGCTCAATGGTTGTCGCGCGGGATGCCCTTGGTCTTGTCGATCTGCAGGTAGAGCGTCGCCGGCTCCAGGCAGCCGCCGCGGTCGAGCTGGCCGACCAGGCTGCGGTAGATCTCCTGCCAGGGCGTCTGGTGCTCGGGGATGGTGGGGCTCCAGGCGGCGCGGCGGCGCTCGATCTCGGCCTCCTCGACCAGCATGTCGACGCGCCGGTTCTTGAGGTCGATGCGCACCCGGTCGCCGGTCGCCAGCAGGGCCAGGCCGCTGCCCAGCGCCGACTCCGGCGAGGCGTTGAGGATCGAGGGGCTGGCCGAGGTGCCGGACTGGCGGCCGTCGCCGATCGTCGGCAGCTCGGTGATGCCTTCGCGCAGTAGGCGTGCCGGCGGCTGCATGTTGACGACCTCGGCCGAGCCCGGATAGCCGATCGGCCCGCAGTTGCGGATGAAGAGGATCGAGTCGGCGTCGACCGGCAGGTCCGGATCGTCGAGGCGGTCGTGGTAGTCCTCCGGCCCCTCGAAGACGATCGCCGTGCCCTCGAACATGCCCGGGTGCTCGGGGTTCTCCAGGTAGCGGCGGCGGAAGTCCGGCCCGATCGCCGAGGTCTTCATGACCGCGGCGTCGAACAGGTTGCCGCCGAGCACCAGCAGGCCGGCGCTCTCCTTGAGCGGCCGGTCGAGCGGGCGGATCACCTCGCGGTCCTCGGTGAAACGGCCGCGCATCTCCTCGCCGATCGAGCGGCCGGTGACGGTCAGCGCCGCCTCGTGGATCAGGCCGCCCCCGATCAGCTCGGCCATCACCGCCGGCACCCCGCCGGCGCGGTGGAAGCGCTCGCCGAGGAAGCGGCCCGTGGGCTGGCAGTCGACGATCAGCGGCACGTCGAAGCCGACACGCTGCCAGTCCTCCATCGTCAGCTCGACGCCCATGTGGCGCGCGATGGCGTTGAGGTGCGGCGGCGCGTTGGTCGAGGCGCCGAGCGCCGAGCAGAGCACGATAGCGTTCTCGAAGGCTTCCCTGGTCATGACCTGGGAGGGCCTGAGGTCCTCCTCGACCATGGCGACGATGCGCTTTCCGGTCGCCCAGGCCATCTGGCCGCGCTCGCGGTAGGGCGCGGGGATCGCGCCGCAGCCGGGCAGCGACATGCCGAGGCCCTCGGCCAGGGAGTTCATCGAGAGCGCCGTGCCCATGGTGTTGCAGTGGCCGACCGAGGGCGCCGAGGAGGCGACGCGGTCCATGAACTCCTCGTAGCCGATCTCGCCGGCCGCCAGCAGTTTGCGCGCGTCCCAGACGACCGTGCCCGAGCCGGCCAGCTCGCCCTTGTAGTGGCCGTCGAGCATCGGCCCGCCGGACAGCACGATGGCCGGGATGTCGACGGTCGCGGCGGCCATCAGGCAGGCCGGCGTGGTCTTGTCGCAGCCGGTGGTCAGCACGACGCCGTCGAGCGGGTAGCCGTAGAGCACCTCGACCAGGCCGAGGTAGGCGAGGTTGCGGTCGAGCGCCGCGGTCGGGCGCTTGCCGGTCTCCTGGATCGGGTGGACCGGGAACTCCATGGCGATGCCGCCGGCCGCCGCGATGCCGTCACGCACGCGCTTGGCGAGCTCCAGGTGGTGGCGGTTGCAGGGCGCCAGGTCCGAGCCGGTCTGGGCGATGCCGACGATCGGCTTGCCGCTCTGCAGCTCCTCGCGGGTCAGGCCGTAATTCAGGTAGCGCTCCAGGTAGAGCGCGGTCATGCCCGGGTTGTGCGGATTGTCGAACCAGGCCTGGGAACGCCGCCTGCTGCCACCGTCGCTCATGGGTCTCTCCCTATCCGTTTATTGTCGTCGCGGGTTCAGTCCAGCTCGTCGTAGGCCTCGACCAGGTGCCGCGCGGCGAGGCCGACGGCCTCGGCCGGACGCCCCGGCTTGTAGAGGCTCGAGCCGAGCCCGAAGCCGAGGCAGCCGGCCCGACGATAGGCCGCCAGATCGGGCGCGTCGATGCCGCCGACCGCATAGAGGGCCAGCGCCGGCGGCAGGACGGCCTTGAGCGCGGCGACCCCGGCGGGACCGAGCAGGAAGGCCGGGAACAGCTTCAGCGCGCTGGCGCCGGCGGCGGCGGCCAGGAAGCACTCGCTCGCGGTGAAGGCGCCGGGATAGGAGGCGAGGCCGAGCGCCCGCGTCGCCTCGATGACGCGGGCGTCGCTGTTCGGCGAGACCACGAAGCGGCCGCCGGCCGCCGCCACCTCGCCCACCTCGGCCGGGGTCAGCACGGTGCCGGCGCCGACCTCGGCGCGCCCCGCCAGCTGTTCGGCCAGCAGGGCGATCGACTCCAGCGGCCGCGGCGAGTTGAGCGGCACCTCGAGCCGGAGGATGCCGGCCGCGACCAGGGCCTCGCCGACCGCCGGCGCCGCTTCCGGCGTCAGGCCGCGCAGGATCGCCATCAGCGCGCGCATCTCACCTCCCCTGCCGCCGGATCGCAGCCAGCCCCTGGATCACCGTGGCGGCGCCGCTCGCCGTCTCCGGCGCCCGCCCGGCAAGCACGAGCGCCTCGGCGTAGAGCGCCGCCAGGGCGTCGTCGCCGATCACCGCGACCCGGCTCGCCTCCTTGCCCGCCTCGCCTGCCCCAACCGCGGAGGCCAGCTCCTGGCCGATCAGCAGGCCCGACAGGCGGGAACGGGCGGCCCCGCCGGCAACCTCGAACAGCAGGTGCCGGGCGCGCAGCGCGAAGAGGCGCGCCGGCACCTCGGCCGGCTGCTCGAGCGCCTCCTGCACGGCCACGGCGAAGGCGGCGGGATCGCGCTCGCTCCCGTCGCCGAGGCTGTGGCGCAGGATCGAGTGGTCGGCCAGCAGGGCGAAGAGCTCGCCGGTCATGTAGGTACGGAAGGAGAGCAGGCGCCCCTCGGCGACCTCGACCCACTTGGCGTGGGTGCCGGGCAGGCAGAGCGTCCAGCGGCCGCCCCGCTCGTCCGCCGGGCGCCCGGCCAGGAAGCCGAGGATCTGGGTCTCCTCGCCGCGCAGCACGTCGGGCGCCGCCGGATCGCGCTGCGCCAGGCCCGGGACCAGCGCGACCGCCAGGCGCGGGTCGCGGGTCTCGACCGGCAGCAGGCCCTCGCCAAGCCGCCCGAGCGCCAGCGGCAGGTCCAGGTAGGGCGCCTCGCGCCAGCCCTGGCGCGCGCCGGCCATGCCGCAGACCAGCACGGGCAGCGGCGCCTCCAGGCCGTCGAGCCAGTCGGCCAGCGCGCCGACCAGCGCCGCCTCGAAGGCCTCGGCGCCCTGGCCGGCCAGGGCGCCCATGCCCGGCCCGCCGCGCGCCTCGCCCAACGGCCTGTCGGCCGCGTCGAAGGCCCAGGCGCGCAGGCGGCTGGTGCCCCAGTCGACCCCGATCCAGTCGAGAGCGCTGCCGTCGATGCCCTTGCCCGCCCCGCTCATCGCGACACCCGGCTGTTCGTGGTCGTCGCCGCGCCCGGCCGGGAGTCAGGGCGGCCGCCGCTTCGTCGACGCTATCATAGGGCGATTCCGACGAGGCGGAAGCCGCCGCGGGCTAAGCGGCTGCGGGCCGGTCGGCGCGTCCGGGAACGCCCCCCCATGGCCGTCGTTGCAGGGAGAGACCCGCCCGGCAGACCCGGGCCCTCCTGCACCGGGAGCTTTTCCGCGATGAAAGCACTCTGCTGGCACGGCAAGCACGACGTCCGCTACGAGACCGTCCCCGATCCCGAGATCGAGAGCCCCCGCGACGCCATCGTCAAGGTCAGCAGCTGCGCGATCTGCGGCTCGGATCTGCACCTCTACGACGGCTTCATGCTCGGCATGGAGTCGGGCGACATCCTCGGCCACGAGTTCATGGGCGAGGTCGTCGAGGTCGGGCGCGCCAACAAGAAGCTGAAGGTCGGCGACCGGGTCGTCGTGCCCTTCACCATCGTCTGCGGCGACTGCGACCAATGCCGGCGCGGCAACTTCTCGGTCTGCGAGCGCAGCAACCGCAACGCCGGCCTGGCCGCCAAGATGTTCGGGCACACCACGGCCGGGCTGTTCGGCTACAGCCACCTGACCGGGGGCTACCCCGGCGGACAGGCCGAGTACGTGCGCGTGCCCTACGCCGACGTCGGCCCGGTCAAAGTGCCCAACGGGCTGACCGACGAGCAGGTGCTGTTCCTCGGCGACATCTACCCGACCGGCTGGCAGGCCGCCGCCCAGTGCGAGATCGAGCCGGACGACACGGTGGCCGTCTGGGGCTGCGGCCCGGTCGGCCAGTTCTGCATCCGCAGCGCCGTGATGATGGGCGCGCGCCAGGTCGTCGCCATCGACAACGTGCCCGAGCGCCTGAGCATGGCCGAGGCCGGCGGCGCGATCGCCATCAACTTCGACGAGGACAGCGTGCTGGAGCGCCTGGGCGAGCTGACCCGGGGCAAGGGCCCGCAGAAGTGCATCGACGCGGTCGGCCTCGAGGCCCACGCCACGGCAACGCTGGATTCGGTCTACGACCGGGCGAAGCAGGCGGTGATGCTGGAGACCGACCGACCGCACGTGCTGCGCGAGATGATCTACGTCTGCCGGCCGGGCGGTACGCTCTCGATCCCGGGCGTCTACGCCGGCCTGGTCGACAAAATTCCCTTCGGCGCGGCGATGAACAAGAGCCTGACCTTCCGCATGGGCCAGACCCACGTCAACCGCTGGGCCGAGGACCTGCTGCGGCGCATCGAGGAGGGCCAGATCGACCCCTCCTTCGTGATCACCCACACCGCCGGGCTGGAGGACGGCCCCGAGCTCTACAAGACCTTCCGCGACAAGCAGGACGGCTGCGTCAAGGCCGTGCTGAAGCCCTGAGGAGAGGCAAGATGCGCCACGTCTACCCGGACGCGCCGCGGCGGCGCCGAACCAGGACCTCGGCCGACGCCCTGGCCAGCGGCCTCGGCTACTTCTCGCTGGCCCTCGGCGCCGCCGAGCTGCTGGCGCCCGGGGCCATCGCCCGCTGCCTCGGCAGACCGGGCGACGCCAACATCGTGCGCGCCTGCGGGGCCCGCGAGGTGCTGACCGGGGCCGGCATCCTGGCCAGCGAGAACCCTAGCCTGTGGCTGTGGGGCCGCGTCGCCGGCGACGCCCTCGACCTGGCGCTGCTCGGCGCCGCTCTCGCCGGGCGCAACCGGCAGCGCCGCCACGTCGGCGTGGCCATGGCCAAGGTCGCCGCCCTCATGACGGTCGACCTCGCCTGCGCCCGCGCCCTGAGCGCGGCCGAGGCCGGCCACTACGTCAGCCCTGACTACGGCGACCGCAGCGGCTTCCCGAAGCCGGCCTCCGAGATGCGCGGGATTGCCGCCGGCAGGGAGCGAGACGACGGCGCCAGCGCCACGGGTGCGAGCCAGCCTACGGACCAGACCGGCAGCAGACCGGGCGGTCAGTCGGGCAAATCCTCGGGTGCGTCCGGCGAGAGCAAGGCCACCAACGCGGGCGCAGGGCCTTCCGACGGCCAAGCCGGATCCCAGACCGCGCCCGGCCGCGCCGCCGGGCCGGCCGGGCCTCCGCCCCAAGGCCAGGGTTAGCCGGCAGAGGGTCGACCTAGTCGGCTTCGCCTGCGCGCTCGGCCGGTTTGGGCTCCGGCTCGACGCGCGGCCGCGGCCGCAGCAGATGCACCAGCTCGCCGACCATGCCGCGGCGGAAGGTCAACACGCAGACCACGAAGATCGCGCCGGTGACCACCGTGACCCAGGAGCCGAACCCGGCCAGGTAGTTCTGCAGGGTGACGATCACGGCCGAGCCGACGACAGGCCCCCAGATCGTGCCCATGCCGCCGAGCAGGGTCATCAGGATGACCTCGCCCGACATCTGCCAGTGGACGTCGGTCAGGGTCGCCGCCTGGAACACGATCGCCTTGGTCGCCCCGGCCAGCCCGGTCAGGCCGGCAGAAAGCGTGAAGGCGGCCAGCTTGAAGAGATTGACGTCGTAGCCCAGCGAGATCACGCGCTGCTCGTTCTCGCGGATCGCCTTCAGCACCTCGCCGAAGGGTGAATGGACGATCCGGTAGATGACCAGGAAGCCGACCGCGAAGATCGCCAGGACCAGGTAGTAGAGATTCATGGTCTCGTTGAGGTCGAGCAGGCCGAACAGGGTGCCGCGCGGGATACCCTGGATACCGTCCTCGCCGTAGGTGAAGGGCGCCTGCAGGGCGAAGAAGTAGACCATCTGCGCCAGCGCCAGGGTGATCATGGCGAAGTAGATGCCCTGGCGGCGGATCGCCAGCAGGCCAAAGCCCAGGCCGAGGGCCGCCCCGACCAGCACGCCGAGCAGGATCGACAGCAACGGCGGCAGGGCCCAGACCAGCATGGCGTGGCCGGTGACGTAGGCCGCCATGCCGAAGAAGGCGGCGTGGCCGAAGGACAGCAGGCCGACGAAGCCGATCATCAGGTTGAAGGCGCAGGCGAAGAGCGCGAAGCAGAGCAGCTTCATCAGGAAGACCGGGTAGAGCCCGAGGTAGGGCCCGGCCAGCATGAAGGCCAGGAACAGCACGCCGAAGCCGAGGTTGGTGCTGAGGCGCCTCATGTCCGGGTCCTGCCGAACAGGCCGTGCGGCCGCAGCAGCAGCACGATCGCCATGAGGACGAAGACCACGGTCGCCGAGCCCTCCGGATAGAAGGTCTTGGCCAGGCCCTCGATCACGCCGACGCCGAGGCCGGTGACGATCGAGCCCATGATCGAGCCGAGGCCGCCGATCACGACGATGGCGAAGACGACGATGATCATCTGCTGTCCCATCAGGGGATTGACCTGATAGATCGGCGCCGCGAGCACGCCGGCGAAGCCGGCCAGCGCGACCGCGCCGCCGTAGGTCAGGGTCATCATCAGCGGCACGTTGATGCCGAAGGCCCGGACCAGCTGCGGATTCTCGACCGCCGCGCGCAGGTAGGAGCCGAGGCGCGTGCGCTCGATCAGGAACCAGGTGCCGAAGCAGATCACGATGGAGGCCAGCACGACCCAGCCGCGGTAGACCGGCAGGAACATGAAGCCGAGGTTGAAGCCGCCCTGCAGCCAGGAGGGGATCGGATAGGGTTGCCCGGAGACGCCGTAGGCGTTGCGGAACAGGCCCTCGATGATCAGCGCCAGGCCGAAGGTCAGCAGCAGGCCGTAGAGGTGGTCGAGCTTGTAGAGGCGGCTCAGCATCGTGCGTTCCAGCAGGATGCCGAGCAGCCCGACGACCAGGGGAGCGAGGACGAGTGCCGCCCAGTAGGGAATGCCGAGATAGGACAACAGCAGCCACGCGACGAAGGCGCCCGTCATGTAGAGCGCGCCGTGCGCGAAGTTGATGACGTTCAGCATCCCGAAGATCACCGCCAGCCCCAGGCTGAGCACGGCATAGAAGGAGCCGTTGATCAGGCCTAGCAGCAGCTGCCCGAACAGCAGTTGCGGCGGGATTCCGAGCAATTCCGTCATGACGCACCCCTGGTCATCGGAGTCGCTTCACAGGCCTACTGGGTGACCAGCGGGCAACGGCTCTCGGACAGCGGCTGGAAGGCCTGGTCGCCCGGGATCGTGCGCAGGATCTCGTAGTAGTCCCACTTGCCCGAGGAGTCGCCCGGCGCCTTGACGCGCGCCAGGTACATGTCGTGGACCATGCGGCCGTCCTCGCGGATGACGCCGTCCTTGGCGAAGAAGTCGTTGATCGGCATCTTCTTCATCTGGTCGACGACCGCCTTGCCGCCGTCGTCCCCGATCTCAGCGAGGGCCGCCAGGTAGTGCTTCATGCCGGAGTAGACGCCGGCGTGGACCATGGTCGGCTGCTGGCCGTTCATGCGCTCGGCGAAGCGTTTTGCGAACTCGCGGCTCTCCTCGTCGCGATCCCAGTAGAAGCCGGTCGTGAGCGTCAGCCCCTGGGCGACGTCGAGGCCGAGGCTGTCGACGTCGGTCAGGAAGATCAGCAGCGAGGCGAGCTGCTGGCCGCTCTGGACGATGCCGAACTCGTTGGCCTGCTTGATCGTGTTGGTGGTGTCGCCGCCGGCATTGGCCAGGCCGATGACCTGGGCGCCCGAGCCCTGGGCCTGCAGCAGGTAGGAGGAGAAGTCCGAGCTGCTGAGCGGATGGCGCACCGTGCCCAGGACCTCGCCGCCGTTCTCCTTGACCACGTTCGAGGTGTCCTGCTCCAGCGAGTGGCCGAAGGCGTAGTCGGCGGTGATGAAGAACCAGGACTTGCCGCCCTCCTCGACCATCGCCTTGCCGGTGCCGATGGCCAGGGCATAGGTGTCGTAGGTGTAGTGGACGGTGGTCGGCTGGCAGTCCTCGTTGGTCAGGCGGGTGGTCGCCGCACCGCTGTTGAGGAAGGCCACGTCGTTCTCGCCGGTCAGCTTGGAAACGGCCAGCGCGACACCGGAGTTCGGCACGTCGACGATGACGTCGACGCCCTCCTGGTCGATCCACTGGCGCGCGATGCTGGAGCCAATGTCGGGCTTGTTCTGGTGGTCGGCCGAGAGGACCTCGATCTTGGCGCCGGCGATCTCGCCGCCGATCTCCTCGACGGCCATGCGCACGGCCTCGACCGAGCCGGGACCGCCGAGGTCGGTGTAGAGACCGGACTGGTCGTTCATGACGCCGATCTTGATCGTGTTGTCGGAAATCTCGGCCTGGGCGCCGGTCGTGATCAGACCGAACGCCGCGGCGCAAAGCGCAATTCGTGAAACTTGCATCAGGCTCTCCCTATCAATGCCTTCTTGTGGTTCCCCCACCCTTCGGGGCTCAGACGCCGAGGTAGGCATGGAGCTTGTCCATGTTCTCCTCGAGCCGGTCGTTCGCGAACTCGTCGACCACCTGGCCGTGCTCCATCACGTAGTGCCGGTCGGCCACGGTGGCGGCGAAGCGGAAGTTCTGCTCGACGAGCAGGATCGTGAAGCCCTGGTCCTTGAGCTGCCGGATGACCTTGCCGATCTGCTGGACGATGACCGGCGCCAATCCCTCGGTCGGCTCGTCGAGCAGCAGCAGCGGCGCCCCGGTACGCAGGATCCGCCCGATCGCCAGCATCTGCTGCTCGCCGCCGGACAGCCGCGTGCCGGGGCTGCGCCGCCGCTCCTGGAGGTTCGGGAAGACCTGATAGATCTCCTCGACCGACATGCCGCCGGGCCGCACCACGGGCGGCAGCAGCAGGTTCTCCTCGACGTCGAGGCTGGCGAAGATGCCGCGCTCCTCCGGGCAGTAGGCGATGCCGGCCCGCCCGATGCGGTCGGCGGTGAGCCCGACGATGTCGCGGCCCTCGAAGCGGATCGAGCCGCGGCGCTGGTCGACCAGCCCCATGATCGAGCGCAGGGTCGTGGTCTTGCCCGCGCCGTTCCGGCCGAGCAGGGTCACGACCTCGCCCTGGCGCACCTCGAAGGCGGCGCCGTGCAGGATGTGCGATTCGCCGTACCAGGCGTGCAGCGCCTCGACCGACAGCAGCGCCTCGCCCTCGCGGCCGGCGCCCTCGTCGCGCAGCGTCGATGCGTCAGCCATGTCCGGTCCCCATGTAGGCCTCGCGCACCTCGGGATCGTTCGACACCTCCTCGTAGCTGCCCTCGGCCAGGATCTGGCCGCGCTGCAGCACGGTGATGGTGTCGGAGAGGTCGGCGACGACGTCCAGGTTGTGCTCGACCATCAGCACCGTGCGCCCCTGGGCGACCTCGCGGATCAGCGCCGAGACGCGCTTGACGTCCTCGCGCCCCATGCCGGCCATCGGCTCGTCGAGCAGCATGACCTGCGGCTCGAGCGCCAGGGTGGTGGCGATCTCCAGCGCCCGCTTGCGGCCGTAGGGCAGCTCGCCGGCCTGGGTGGAGCGGGCGTCCTGCAGGTCGACCGCCTCGAGCAGAGCGTCGGCGCGCGCCTCGAGGTCCGACAGGCAGGCGCTGGAGCGCCAGAACTGCAGCGAGCGGCCGGTCGGCCGCTGCAGCGCGATGCGCACGTTCTCCAGCACGCTCAGGTGGGGGAAGACCGCGGAGATCTGGAAGGAGCGCACCATGCCGCGCCGTGCCACCGCGGCCGGCTTGGCCCCGGTGATGTCGTGGCCGCGGTAGCGGATCGTCCCGGCGCTCGGCTCGAGGAACTTGGTGATCAGGTTGAAGACGGTCGTCTTGCCGGCGCCGTTGGGGCCGATCAGGGCATGGATGGTGCCCTCGCGAACCTTGAGCGATACGTCATTAACGGCGACGAAACCCTTGAAATGTTTGGTGAGACCCTGGGTCTCGATGACGTAGTCGCGCTCCGTGGCCACGCTCGCTCCCTGCCGCCCTCTGGTTGTCCCGGGGGTTCGTACTTCCTCTTGCCCGCCGTGGCGAGGCCGGGATCCTCCCCGGCGCCATCGGCAGGCGCGCCGCACGTTAGCGCATCGCTGCTCTGCGTCAATCCCATGGCGGGGG
>NZ_JBBDQW010000046.1:0-9381 GCF_040905785.1 Tistlia sp. | reverse complement strand
CCCCCCCCCCCCAGCGGTGCGCCGCCTCAGCTCCGGTAGCCCGGATCCTCGGCGTCGAGCAGCGCCTTCAGGCCCTCGAAGTGCTTGTCGGCGTAGCCGCCGCCGTTGCCGGAGTCGATGTCGGCCTTGGCCTTGCCGGCGAGGTTGTCGCCGATCCGGCGCAGCGGCTTGCCGGTCGAGAGCGCCAGCACCTGGAGCTGGCAGGCGCGCTCCAGGTAGTAGAGGTCGTCGAAGGCCTTGGCGACGGTCTCGCCGACCACGATGATGCCGTGGTTACCCAGGAACAGCACCTTCTTGTCGCCCAGGCAGGCGGCGATGCGCGCGCCCTCCGCGGGGTCCTCGGCCAGGCCGTTGTAGTCCCAGTCGTAGGCGACGTCGTTGTAGAAGCGCAGCGCGTTCTGGCTGATCGGCTCGAGCTCGCTATCGTGCAGGCAGCAGAGCGCCGTGGCGTTGGGCATGTGGGTGTGCAGCACGGCCGCGGCGCGCGGATTGGCGCGGTGCACGGCGCCGTGGATAACGAAGGCGGTGAGCTCGGCCTGGCTCCGGCCCTCGATGGTCCGGCCCTCGCCGTCGATCAGCAGCATGTCGCCGGCGGTCATGCGCGACCAGTGGACGCCGTGGGGGTTGAGCAGGTAGCGGTCGCTCATGCCCGGCACGGCGAAGGAGAAGTGGTTGCAGACCCCCTCGTTCAGGCCGAAGCGCGCGGCGAGGCGGAGGGCGGCGGCCAGATCGATCTTGGCCTGGTGGATAAGGTTTTCCATGACGCCAGACTAGCGGGCGGGCGTGATTGACCGCAAGGCCGTCGCCCGGGATGATGACCTTCTGGACAGCGAAGCCGGCGCCGGCCCGACCCGGGAACGAGAGCGCGGCCGCGAGCGGCGGGAGGAGATCATGTCGGCCAGGGCGGCGGCGAGCGGCCCCGAGTCGGGGCCGGTTCCGGCGGACGGCGCCTCCGACGAGGCGCTGGCGGACGGCTTCGACCTGCGCCGGGTCGGGGCGGACTTCCTGGAGAACCCCTACCCGACCTACCACGCCCTGCGCCGCCGGGCGCCGGTGCACCGTTGCCCGGACGGCAGCCTGTTCCTGACCCGCTGGGCCGATCTCAACCGGGTCTACCGCGACCACGAGGCCTTCTCCTCGGACAAGACCGTCGAGTTCCGGCCGAAGTACGGCGACAGCCCGCTCTACCGCCACCACACGACCAGCCTGGTGTTCAACGACCCGCCCCGCCACACCCGCGTGCGCCGCCTGCTGGCGCCGGCCTTCACGCCGCGCGCCCTGGCGCTGCTGGAGGCGCGCTTCGTCGAACTGGTCGACGGGCTGCTCGACCGCGCCGAGGCGCAGGGCGGCATGGACGTGGTCACCGACTACGCGGCCAGCCTGCCGGTGCAGATCATCGGCGACATGCTCGGCATCCCCGAGGCCGAGCGCGGCCCCTTGCGCGACTGGTCGCTGGCGATCCTGGGCGCGCTGGAGCCGGTGCCCAGCGCCGCGGCCCTCGACTGGGGCAACCGCTCGGTCGCCGAGTTCTCCGACTACCTGGCCGGCCACGTTGCCCGCTACCGGCGCGGCGCCCTGGGCGCCGGCGGCGAGGTCCTCGGCCTGCTGGTCGACGGCGAGCTCGAGGGCCCGGACGGCCCCGAGCGCCTGTCCGACGAGGAGCTGGTGCAGAACTGCATCTTCCTGCTCAACGCCGGCCACGAGACCACGACCAACCTGATCGGCAACGGCATCGCGGCCCTACTCGAGCATCCCGAGGCGCTGGCCCGCCTGCGCGGCGAGCCGGACCTGATCGCCTCGGCGGTCGAGGAGTTCCTGCGCTACGAGAGCTCGAACCAGCTCGGCAACCGCCGCGCGGTCCGGGACAGCGAGATCGGCGGCATCGCCGTGCCGGCCGGCACCCTGGTTACCCTCTGCATCGGCGCCGCCAACCGCGACCCGGAGCAGTTCCCGGATCCGGACCGTCTCGACCTGGCGCGCCGGCCGAACCGGCACCTCGCCTTCGGCGGCGGCATCCACGCCTGCGCCGGCATGACCCTGGCGCGCCTGGAGGGCCGCATCGCCATCGGCCGCCTGCTCGCCCGCGTCCCCGCCTTCCACCGCAGCGCCCCCTTCCGCCGCGGCGGCCGCGCCCGCTTCCGCGGCTTCCTGAGCTATCCCGTGTCTTTCGGGGAGGGGTGAAAGAATGCGTGTAGTGCACTGATCTATCGTCATTCCCGCGCAGGCGGGAATCCATTCAGAGCGTCCGCGCACACCGGCTGGTCCCTATGGATCCCCGCCTTCGCGGGGATGACGGTGGGGGAAGCGGAATGACAAGAAGAAGCGCCGGGCGCAGGCGACCAGAAGACCGAACAGGGAGGAAGACCGGAATGCCCAGACACACTTTCACCCACACCCTCGCCCTCGCCGCCGTGGCCGGACTGGCGCTGGCGGCGCCGGCCAAGGCGGCCGAGATCGAGCTCAAGCTCAGCCACTTCCTGCCGCCAGTCCACGGCATCCACACCGACTTCATCGAACCCTGGGCCCGGCAGCTCGAGGCCTGCAGCGAGGGCCGGGTCGCGGTCGAGATCTATCCGGGCGGGACCCAGCTCGGCAACGTCGCCAAGCAGCAGGAGCAGGTGCTGGCCGGCGTCGTCGACGTCGCCCACGGCCTGACCGGCCTGCCGCGCGGCCGCTTCCCGCGGACCTCGGTGATCGACCTGCCGTTCCTGACCGAGAGCGCCGACGCCGCCACGCGCACGCTCTGGGCGCTCTACCCGGACTACCTGGCGAGCGAGTACGAGGGCCTGAAGGTGCTGGCGCTGCACGCCCACAACGGCGGCCTGATCCACACCCGCGACAAGAAGGTCGAGACCATGGAGGACCTGGCCGGCCTGCGCATCCGCACGCCCTCGCCGGCGATCTCCATGATGCTGGAGGAGCTCGGCGCGGTGCCCCAGGGCATGCCGCCGGGCCAGGTCTACGAGAACCTGCAGAAGGGCGTGATCGACGGCACCGTCTTCCCCTGGGACCCGGTCCGCTCGTTCCGCCTCGCCGAGGTGCTGAACCACCACCTCGACGCGCGGGTCTACACCGTCTCCTTCTTCTTCGTGATGAACCAGCGCCGCTACGACTCGCTGCCCGAGGAGGTTCGGGCCTGCGTCGACGAGCTGTCGGGCGACGCCCTGATCGCCCGCTTCGGCGACTGGTGGGACGACTGGGACGCGCCGGGCCTGGCCGCCGCCGAGGAGCGCGGCAACGAGATCACCGTGCTGTCGGACGAGGAGCGCGAGCGCTGGCGCGAGGCGCTGCAGCCGATGATCGAGGCTTACCTGGTTCAGCTCGAGGGCGAGGGCGTCGCCGAGGCGCGCGCGCTCTACAAGGCGGCCCAGGAGCAGGCGGCGACGTTCGAGCAGTAGGCGGGGGCGTCCGTCGGCACGGCCAGCGCGCTCGCATGGTTCGACAGGCTCACCATGAAGCGACGCCGGTGCCGGCGGCGTTCCGGCTGCGCTTCACCCTGAGTCTGTCGAAGGGCGAAGCGCGATCCGGCCCCGCATGACCCGCCTGCTTCCCCTCGCCCGCCCCCTCGCCCGCGCGCTCGCCCTGGCCGGCGTGGTCGCGCTCGGCCTGGCGGCGGGCGTGACGCTGCTCGACATCGGCCTGTCGCTCGTCGGCGGCGGCATCGCCGGCGAGGTCGACCTGGTGCAGCTCGGCGTCATGGCGGCGGCCTGGCTGGCGATGCCGCTCGCCTTCCTCGACGAGGCCCACGTCTCGGTCGACCTGCTGAGCGCCCGCCTGCCGCAGCGCCTCGGCCTGTTCCTCAAGGGCCTCGGCGGCCTGCTCGCCGTCGCCCTGATGGCGCTGGTGCTGCGCTACGGCTGGGATGCCGCGGCGCAGCAGCTGCGCTTCGGCGACGTCAGCCAGGAGCTCGGCATCCCGATCGTCTGGTACTGGGCGCCGCTGCTGGCCGGGGCGGCGCTCTCGGTCCTGGCGGCGCTGCTGGTCGCGCTCGCCGACCTGACGGCGGCGGTGCGGGGCCCCGCCCGATGACGCCGCCGCTGATCGGCCTCGCCGGCTTCGGCCTGACCCTGGTGCTGATCCTGCTGCGGGTGCCGGTCGCGGTCGCCATGGGCCTGACCGGCGTCGCCGGCTTCGCCCTGCTCAACGGCTGGTTCGGCGCCGAGTTCATCCTCGGCTCGGCGCCCTTCGAGAGCGTCTTTCCCTACGGCCTGTCGGTGCTGCCGCTGTTCATCGCCATGGGCGTCTTCGCCGCGCGCGCCGGCCTCAGCCAGGCGCTCTACGGCGCCGTCAACGCCTGCGTCGGCCACTGGCGCGGCGGCCTCGCCATGGCGACCGTCGGGGCCTGCGCCCTGTTCGGCGCGATCTGCGGCTCCAGCCTGGCGACCGCCGCGACCATGGGCCAGGTCGCCCTGCCGGAGATGCGCCGGCACGGCTACGACGACCGCCTGGCCAGCGCAGCGATCGCCGCCGGCGGCACGCTCGGCGTGCTGATCCCGCCCTCGATCCTGCTGGTCCTCTACGGCCTGCTGACCGAGACCTCGATCGGCGCGCTCTTCATCGGCGCGCTGATCCCGGGCCTGGTCTCGACGCTGCTCTACATGGCCGCGGTGCTGGTCCAGGTCCGCCGCCACCCCGAGCTCGGCCCGGCGGGCCCGCGCTTCACCTGGCCGCAGCGCGGGCGCGCGCTGCTGCGGGTCTGGCAGGTCGGGCTGCTCTTCGCCCTGGTCATCGGCGGCATCTACTTCGGCCTGTTCTCGCCGACCGAGGCGGCGGCGGTCGGCGCGGCCGGCGCCTTCCTCTTCGCCCTCCTGGGCCGCGGGAGCGGCGGCCGGGAGCTGCTCGAGGCCGCTTTCGAGACGGCGCGCACGACCGGCATGATCTTCCTGATCCTGGTCGGCGCCGGGCTGTTCAACTACTTCATCGAGACCTCGAACCTGCCGCAGCTGCTGGTCGGCTGGACCGAGTCGGCCGGCTTGCCGGTCTTCGCCGTGCTGCTGCTGGTCCTGCTCTTCTACCTGGTGCTCGGCTGCTTCATGGACGCCCTGTCGATGATCCTGCTGACCATCCCCTTCGTCTTCCCCCTGGTCCAGAGCCTGGGCATCGACCCCGTCTGGTTCGGCATCCTGGTCGTCACGGTCGCCGAGATCGGCCTGATTACGCCGCCGGTCGGCATGAACCTCTTCGTCATCCAGGGCGTGGTGCCGGGCCTGCGGCAGGAGACCATCGTGCGCGGCATCCTGCCGTTCCTGCTCGCCGACCTGGTGCGCCTCTCGCTGCTGCTGCTGATCCCGGGCCTGGTGCTGTTCCTGCCCGGCCAGATGGCGCCCTGACGCCGCCCCGTCGGAGCGCCCGCAATACCCTCGCGCGCACCCCGCCCCGGCTTGCCGGCAACCGTCGGCGCTGTCAGGATACCGCCCATCGGTCAAAAAAAGCGTCGAAGCGAGAAAGGGAGGATCCGGTTATGGACGTGCGCGCCGCCGTGGCCTGGGAAGCGGGCAAGCCGCTGTCGATCGAGACGGTCCAGCTGGAGGGCCCCAAGGCCGGCGAGGTCCTGGTCGAGGTCAAGGCGACCGGCATCTGCCATACCGACGCCTTCACCCTCTCGGGCGACGACCCCGAGGGCCAGTTCCCGGCGATCCTGGGCCACGAGGGCGCCGGCGTCGTCGTCGAGGTCGGCCCGGACGTCCGGTCGCTGAGAAAGGGCGACCACGTGATCCCGCTCTACACGCCCGAGTGCCGGGAGTGCGAGTACTGCCTCAACCCCAAGACCAACCTCTGCCAGGCGATCCGCACGACCCAGGGCAAGGGCGTCATGCCCGACGGCACCAGCCGCTTCTCGCTCGGCGGCAAGCCGATCCTGCACTACATGGGCTGCTCGACCTTCTCGAACTACACGGTGCTGCCCGAGATCGCGCTGGCGAAGATCCGAGAGGACGCGCCCTTCGACAAGGTCTGCTACATCGGCTGCGGCGTCACGACCGGCGTCGGCGCCGTGGTCAACACGGCCAAGGTCGAGCCCGGTTCCAACGTCGTCGTCTTCGGCCTCGGCGGCATCGGCCTCAACGTCATCCAGGGCGCGCGCCTGGTTGGCGCCAACATGATCGTCGGCGTCGACATCAACGATTCCAAGAAGGCGCTGGCCGAGAAGTTCGGCATGACCCACTTCGTCAATCCCAAGGAGATCGAGGGCGACGTCGTCGGCCATATCGTCGAGCTGACCAAGGGCGGCGCCGACTACTCCTTCGAGTGCATCGGCAACGTCAAGACCATGCGGCAGGCCCTGGAGTGCTGCCACAAGGGCTGGGGCACCTCGATCATCATCGGCGTCGCCGGCGCCGGCCAGGAGATCTCGACCCGGCCGTTCCAGCTGGTCACGGGGCGCAACTGGCGCGGCACCGCCTTCGGCGGCGCGCGCGGCCGCACCGACGTGCCGAAGATTGTCGACTGGTACATGGACGGCAAGATCAACATCGACGACCTGATCACCCACACCATGCCGCTCGACAAGATCAACGAGGCCTTCGACCTGATGCACGAGGGCAAGTCGATCCGCAGCGTGGTGGTCTACTGATGGCCCTGGAGACGGTCTCCGAGAACCGCTGCTTCGGCGGCGTCCAGGGCGTCTACCGCCACGAGAGCGCGGCCTGCAACGGGCCGATGAAGCTCGCCGTCTATCTGCCGCCCCAGGCCGAGAAGGGCGGCCGGCTGCCGGTCGTCACCTTCCTGTCGGGCCTGACCTGCACCGAGGAGAACTTCACGGTGAAGGCCGGCGCCCAGCGCGTCGCCGCCGAGCTCGGCCTGGTCCTGGTCGCGCCCGACACCTCGCCGCGCGGCCAGGACATCCCCGGCGAGGACGAGAGCTACGACTTCGGCAGCGGCGCCGGCTTCTACCTCGACGCCACCCGCGAGCCCTGGTCCAAGGCCTACAGCATGTACAGCTACGTCACCGAGGAGCTGCAGGCGCTGGTCGCCGAGCATTTCCCGGCCGACCCGGCGCGCCAGGGCATCATGGGCCACTCCATGGGCGGCCACGGGGCGCTGACCATCCACCTGAAGAACCCGCAGACCTACCGTTCCTGCTCGGCCTTCTCGCCGATCGTGGCGCCGATGCGGGTGCCCTGGGGGCGCAAGGCCTTCGCCGGCTACCTCGGCGAGGACGAGAGCGCCTGGCGGCCGTACGACGCCACCGAGCTGGTCGGCGAGCGGCCGTCGCAGGCGAGAATCCTGATCGACCAGGGCGAGGCCGACCAGTTCCTGGCCGAGCAGCTCAGGCCCGAGCTCTTCGCCGAGGCCGCCAACCGCGTCGGCCAGCCGTTCGAGCTGCGCCTGCAGCCCGGCTACGACCACTCCTATTTCTTCATCGCGACCTTCATGGAAGACCACCTGCGCCACCACGCCGAGGCCCTGAAGGGGTAGCTGGAGGCCTGGGCGCGGCGACGTCCCTTCCTACTCGTCATTCCCGCGAGGGCGGGCCGCTCGGTTGGCGCCGTCGCGCTTGCATGGTTCGACAAGCTCACCATGAAGCGAGGCAAGCGGCGGCGCGGGCGTCAGGTCGCGCTTCGTGGTGAGCTCGTCATTGCCGCGAGGGCGGGCCGCTCGGTTGGCGCCGTCGCGCTTGCATGGTTCGACAAGCTCACCATGAAGCGAGGCAAGCGGCGGCGCGGGCGTCAGGTCGCGCTTCGTGGTGAGCTCGTCATTGCCGCGAAGGCGGGCCGCTCGGTTGGTGCCGCCGCGCTTGCATGGTTCGACAAGCTCACCATGAAGCGAGGCAAGCGGCGGTGCAGGCGTCAGGTCGGGCTTCATGGTGAGCTTGTCATTGCCGCGAAGGCGGGTCGCTCGGTTGGCGCCGTCACACCTGAAGCGACGCAAGCGGCGTGCGGCCGTCAGGTCGCGCTTCATGGTGAGCTTGTCGAACCATGCAAGCGCGAAGCGCATCAGGCGGAGCCAGGGCCGGCGACGATGTCGCCTTCCCTACTTCACGATTAGACGGTCGAGGGCCCAGACCGAGCGGTCGACGTACTCCTGGGCGTCGTAGCCGGCGTCGTAGGGATAGACGATCCACAGCGGGCCCTTGCCCTCGGGCAGCGGCGCGCCGTTCATCTCCTTGGCGATCAGCAGCGGCGTCGTCTCGAAGTCGGCGAGCGGGATCTCGATGGAGTACCCGTCGCTGGCGAAGGCCTCGACCGTGGTGCCGGCGGCGCCAAGCGAGCGCATCAGGGCCTGGCCGCTGGCGCCGCGGAAGGTTTCCGTGCCCTCGGTCCAGGAGGTCGTGGTCGTGACCTCGGACTGCGGCAGCCGGTCGAGCTCGGCCTGGGTCAGGGTCCGCGGGCCGGCGACGATGTTGCCCTCGACGGTCAGGCCGGCGGCCGAGGCGGCCGGCGCCGCGGCCAGCAGCAGGAGGGCGAGGAGAGCGGAAAGCGGGCGGCGCGGCATCGCGGAAGCTCCGGATCGTAGTTGTCCCCGGCGCCGAGCGTGAGGCCAAGCCGGAGGGCGGTCAAGCGGCTCGCGCGGGGGCGCCCGCTACCCTTCTGTTAAGGAATTGGGCCTAGCCTCCAACGCCTTGAAAAGGGGGTCTTCGCCTTGCCGCGACCCCGGATGCGGCAAGGCCCCGCGCAACGGTTGAAGAGGCGGCATGCGGCGGCATCATCTCATCGAGGAGGCGAAGGCGGAGCTCGACCTCGCGTACGAGGAGGTCAAGCGCGCCGAGCACAGCCTGATGCGCTTCGAGTTCGAGTACAACGAGCGCGCCCGCTCGCTCAACGGCCACGCCGACCCCGCAGCCCTGGCCGAGCTTCTGCGCGAGAAGGAGGAGCGCCAGGAGGCGCTGGAGCTGGAGGCGCTCTACGACCTGCAGCGCCGCTCGACCCAGCGCTTCGCCCTGGTCAGCGCCTGCTTCGGCATCGTCAGCTCGGTCAAGGACGACGCCATGACCGTCGACCTGATCGAGCGGATCCTGTTCCAGGAGGCCGAACTGCGCCGCAACAAGGTCGCCATCGAGCGGCACCTGCGGGCCTTCCAGAAGAGCCTGCGCGCTTACACCCTGGAAGACAGCAGCCGCGAGCACGACGCCGTGGTGCGCGAGAGCTGGACGGCCCTCGAAGCGATCCTGCGCGAGCTCGGCCGCGAGATCTGAGGCCGGAGCCGGCCGCCGCTCCCCTGCAAGCTCCCGGACGCCTAGGCGTCCGGGATGACGAGTCAGTGCCGCCCTTTCCCGTCATCCCGGACGCTAGGCGAGCCCCGGAAGCCGCCAGGCTTCCGGCTGGTGAGCCTTGCGATCCGGAATCCAGGCCGGACCCGGACGACGAGCTGCGACGCCGAGGTCT
This sequence comes from Tistlia sp., assembly GCF_040905785.1. Taxonomy (NCBI): domain Bacteria; kingdom Pseudomonadati; phylum Pseudomonadota; class Alphaproteobacteria; order Rhodospirillales; family Rhodovibrionaceae; genus Tistlia; species Tistlia sp. The sequence goes on along the minus strand of NZ_JBBDQW010000046.1, from coordinate 58 downwards.
CGGGCGGGGCCCCTGGATCCCGGATCGCGAGGCTCGCGCGCCGATCGCCTCCGGCTCT
>NZ_JBBDQW010000045.1:113093-124509 GCF_040905785.1 Tistlia sp. | reverse complement strand
CACGAGGATGCTACCGCCTCGTCGCCAGCCCCATAGCTTCTGTCGAGGGGCGTGGGCGCACCGGCAGTGCCGGGGGCACGCCTACGTCCGCCGCGAGCCCTGCACCTAGTCTTCCTCGACCGCCACGAAGGGCTCGTCCTTGACCGTCTCCATGACGGCGAAGGTGTGGGTCTGCTGGACGCCGGGCAGGGTCGAGAGGGCCTCGCCGAGCAGGGCGCGGTACTCGGCGATGTCGCGGCTGCGGACCTTGAGCAGGTAGTCGAAGGCGCCGGCGACCATGTGGCAGGACTGCACCTGGGGGATCCGGCGGACCGCCTCGTTGAAGGCCTCGAGCACGTCCGTCGTCGTGCGCTCCAGCGTCACCTGGACCAGGGCGACATGGCCGGCGCCGAGCCGGTCGGGGTCGAGCAGGGCGGCGTAGCCGCGGATGTAGCCGGCGCGCTCCAGCTTGCGCACCCGCTCGGCGAGCGGGGTCTTGGTCAGCCCGACCCGCCGGGCCAGGGCGACCAGGGACTGGCGGCCGTCGCGCTGCAGCTCGGCGAGGATGCGCCGGTCGATCCGGGAAAGGGCCTCGCTCTGTACGGGCATGGCAGTCTCTTTTCCTGCTACATGACCAAACGCTAGGCGATCGGCCGGGCGGGTGGCCAGACAAAAGAACCAAGGGCTGCCGGCTTTCTGGCAGATTGTGTCTCCCGTCTCCTCGCGCTCCCAGGGATTGCCCATGCCGCTCGCCTCTCCCGACCTGCAGTCGGCCGACGCCCTCGCGGCGGCCCGCGCCCGGATCCGCGGGCTCTACCTCGCGGAGGAGGCGGGCTGCCTCGCCGAGCTCTCCGCCTCGCTCGGCCTCGACCGCGCCGGGCGCGAGCGCGCGGTCGAGCGGGCGGCGGCGCTGGTCGCCGAGATCCGCGACGACCAGCGACCCGGCATGCTGGAGGCCTTCCTGGCCGAGTACGGCCTCTCGACCAAGGAGGGCATCGCGCTCATGTGCCTGGCCGAGGCGCTGCTGCGTGTGCCCGACGCCGAGACCATGGACGAGCTGATCGAGGACAAGATCGCGCCCGGCCAATGGGACCGTCACATCGGCCGCTCGGGCTCGGCACTGGTCAACGCCTCGGCCTGGGGGCTGATGCTGACCGGCCGCATCCTCGACGAGGATGCCAGCCGCCAGGAGCTGACCGGCGTGCTGCGCCGCCTGGTCAAGCGCCTCTCCGAGCCGGTCGTGCGCAACGCGGTGCTGCAGGCGATGAAGGTGCTGGGCCGCCAGTTCGTGCTCGGCGAGACCATCGAGGAGGCCCTGGAGCGCGGCAAGCCGCTGCTCGCCAAGGGCTACAGCTACTCCTTCGACATGCTCGGCGAGGCCGCGCGCACGGCCGCCGACGCCCGGCGCTACTTCCGCTCCTACGCCGCCGCCATCGCCGCGATCGGCGCCGCCTCGGCGGGCGAGGACCCGCGCGCCAACCCCGGCATCTCGGTCAAGCTCTCGGCGCTGCACCCGCGCTACGAGTTCGCCAAGCCGGAGCGGGTGCGCGACGAGCTGGTGCCGCGCGTCGCGGCGCTCTGCCAGCTCGCCCGCAACGCCGGCATCGGCCTCAGCCTCGACGCCGAGGAGGCCGACCGCCTGGACCTCTCGCTCGACGTGATCGAGGCGATCGCCGCCAGCCCCGACCTGCGCGACTGGCAGGGCTTCGGCATCGTCGTCCAGGCCTACCAGAAGCGCGCGCCGGCGGTGATCGACTGGCTCGACGCGCTGGCCGCCACCCACAGGCGCCGCTTCATGGTGCGCCTGGTCAAGGGCGCCTACTGGGACAGCGAGATCAAGCTCGCCCAGGTCCAGGGGCTGGAGGGCTATCCGGTCTTCACCCGCAAGGCGGCGACCGACGTCTCCTACCTGGCCTGCGCGCGCAAGCTGCTCGAGGCCGCGCAGCGGCTCTACCCGCAGTTCGCCACGCACAACGCCCACACGGTCCAGGCGATTCTCGAGCTGGCCGAGGCGCAGGCGGGCGAGCCGGCCTTCGAGTTCCAGCGCCTGCACGGCATGGGCGAGGCGCTGCACGAGCGGGTCGTGGCGCGGACCGGGCGGCTGTGCCGGATCTACGCGCCGGTCGGCGAGCACCGAGACCTGTTGGCCTACCTGGTGCGCCGCCTGCTGGAGAACGGCGCCAATTCCTCCTTCGTGCACCGCATCCTCGATCCCGCGGTGCCGCCGCGCGAGGTCGTGCCCGATCCCCTCGACCAGCTCGAGCGCCAGGGCGGGGTGCCGAACCCCGCGATCCCGGCACCGGCCTGGATCTACGGCGAGCAGCGCCCCAACGCGCGTGGCTGGAACCTCGCCGATGCCGATGCCCTGGCCGCGCTGGAGGCCGCGATGACGCCCTTCCGCAGCCACCGCTGGCAGGGCCGCCCCCTGGTCGCCGGTCCGGACAGCGAGAGCCGGAAGCGGGGGGAGGGGCAGGAGCGCCGCAACCCTGCAGACCACGCCGACCTTGTCGGCCACGCGCTCGACGCCGAGGCCGCCACGGTCGAGGCGGCCCTGGCCGCCGCCGGCGCGGGCTTCGAGGACTGGAGCCGGCGCGGCGCCAGCGCGCGCGCCGAGGCGCTGCGCCGGGGCGCGGACCTCTACGAGGACAACGCGCCGGAGCTCTTCGCCCTGGCCAGCCGGGAGGCCGGCAAGTCGCGCTTCGACGCGATCGCGGAAGTCCGCGAGGCCGTCGACTTCCTGCGCTACTACGCCAACGAGGCCGAGCGGCTCGCGACCGAGGATCCCGGCCTCGCACCGCGCGGCGCCTTCGTCTGCATCTCGCCCTGGAACTTTCCGCTGGCGATCTTCACGGGGCAGATCGCCGCCGCGCTCGGCGCCGGCAACGCCGTGCTCGCCAAGCCGGCCGAGCAGACGCCGCTGATGGCGACGCGCGCGGTCGAGCTGCTGCACGAGGCCGGGGTGCCGGCGGCGGCGCTGCAGCTGCTGCCGGGCGAGGGTGCCGCGGTCGGCGGCGTCCTGGTCGCCGACCCCCGCACCGCCGGAGTCTGCTTTACCGGCTCGACCGCGACGGCCCAGGCGATCCACCGGGCCCTGGCCGGCGCCGGCAAGGCCGAGGCGCCGCTGATCGCCGAGACCGGCGGGCTCAACTGCATGATCGTCGACTCGACGGCCCTGCCCGAGCAGGCGGTGCGCGACATCGTCGCCTCGGGCTTCCAGAGCGCCGGCCAGCGCTGCTCGGCGCTGCGACTGCTGTGCCTGCAGGAGGACGTCGCCGAGCCCGTGCTGGCGATGCTGGGCGGCGCCATGGCCGAGCTCTCGGTCGGCAACCCCTGGGCGTTGCCGGTCGACGTCGGGCCGGTCATCGACGCCGAGGCCCAGGACGACATCGAGGCGCACTGCCGCGCGCTCGAGGCCGAGGGGCGGCTGATCGCCCGCGCGCCGCTGGACCCCGAGGTCGCGGCGGCAGGAACCTTCGTCGCGCCCTGTGCCTTTCGCCTGGACGGCATCGAGCAGCTCGAGCGCGAGGTGTTCGGGCCGGTCGTCCATGTCGCGACCTACAAGGCCGAGGAGCTGGAGAGTCTGGTGGAGCGGATCAACGAGCAGGGCTACGGCCTGACGCTGGGCGTGCACTCGCGGATCGAGGACCGGGTCGAGGCGATCGTCGCCCGCGCCCACGTCGGCAACCTCTACGTCAACCGCAACCAGATCGGCGCCGTGGTCGGCGTGCAGCCCTTCGGCGGCGAGGGCCTGTCGGGTACCGGGCCGAAGGCCGGCGGCCCCTTCTACCTGCGCCGTTTCATGAAGGCCGCGGCGGGTGCGGACGCTGGGCTGCAGCCGGTCCTGGAGCCGGTCCGCGAATTGGAGAGCGCGCCAGAGAGCGCGCCGAAGCCGTCCGAGGCACTGGTCGGGGCCTTCGAGCCGCTGCGCGAGGGCCAGGGCGGCTGGCGCCACCTGGCGGACCGCGTCGACAGGCTGCGCCGCGCCGCCGAGCTTGCGCTGGAGGACGCGCCGGCCTCACGCGAGGCGGTCCGCCGGGCGCTGGCCGGCTGCGCGCCGCTCGTCGACCTCATGGTCGAGCTGCCCGGCCCGACCGGCGAGCGCAACACCCTGCGCCTCGCCAGCCGCGGCCCGCTCGCCGTGGTCTTCGCCGAGGGCGGCGAGCCGGGCGAGGCCTGGGCGCTGGTCGCCCGCGCGCTCGCCTTCGGCAACCCGACGCTGCTGGCGCTGCCGGAGGCGGAGTCCGGAGCGGGGGCCGAGGCGGCACGCGCGCGCCGTTTCGCCGGGATCCTCGCCGGCAAGGGCCCGAGCCCGTTCGCCGTGGTGGCACTTCCCGATGCGGAGGCCCTGGAGTCGGTCGCCGCGCTGCCCGGCCTGGCCGCGCTGGCGGTCGCGGCACCGCGGTCGACGGCCGCGCGCCTGCGCCGGGTCGCGGCGGCCCGGTCCGGGGCGATCCTGCCGATCGTCCACCCCGGCGACGAGCCGGTGCGCTTCGCGGTCGAGCGCTGCGTGTCGGTCGACACCACCGCCTCGGGCGGCAACGCCGCCCTGCTGGCCGACGCGGAGAGCTGAATGACCGGGATCGACAGCAAGAAGGGCGGCGAGTCGGAGGCCGAGTCCCTGCACGACCTCGTGCAGCAGCTGGTCGACAACACCGAGGGCGAGAAGGTCGAATTCGGCGAGCTGCTCGAGGCCGTCGGCATGCAGGCCTTCGGGCCGCTGCTGCTGGTGCCGAGCCTGATCGCGGCCCTGCCGGTGGTCGGCGCGATTCCGGGCATTTCGATCGTCACCGGCAGCGTCGTCGCCCTGATCGCGGTGCAGGTGCTGTTCGGGCGCCGCAAGCCGTGGCTGCCGCGCAAGCTGACGGGCTTCTCCTTCAAGCGCGAGCCGCTGGTCAAGGGCGTCGAATGGGCCGAGCCGAAGCTGCGCGTGATCGACCGCTTCATCCGGCCGCGCCGCACCTATCTGGTGCACGGCCCGGCGCGCTACGCGATCGCGCTGGCGGCGATCTTCAACGCCCTGCTGTTCTATCCGGCGGCGCTCTTGCCCTTCGCCGTGACCGCGCCGGCGCTGACCGTCGCGGTGCTGGCGGTCGGCGTCACCACCACCGACGGCAACTGGGTGATCGCCGGCTACCTGCTGACCGCGGCCTCGGCGGGCCTGATCGCCTACCTCTCCTTCTCGGGCCTGATTCCGCTCTGAGCGGCCGCTACCCCGCGATCAGCAGCGCCATGCCGGCGAAATAGGCGAGCAGGATCATGACGCTCTCGAACCCGATGTTGCCGATGCCGTGCTTCTCGCGCCGCAGCAGGCCGAGCAGCAGCAGCGCGACCATGAAGATCGAGAGAGCGACCAGGAAGATCTGACGCGGCTCGACCGCGTGGTAGAGCGAGCCCTCGACGTAGAGCAGGTCCGAGCCCGCCACGAACAGCACGTCGAAGGCATTGCCGCCGAGGATGTCGCCGACCGCCAGGCCGAGGGCGCCGCGGCGGATCGCCGCCAGGGCGGTGACCAGCTCGGGCAGCGACGTCGCGATCGCGGTGAAGGTCGAGCCGGCGGCGGTCTCCGACAGGCCGGTGCGCGTGGTCGCGGCGACCGCGAGGCCGGACAGCAGCCAGCCCATCAGGCCGACCACGGCGCCCATCGCCACCAAGCGCAGCACCAGGGCGACGAGCTCGCCGCGCCGCGGCCGCTCGGGCCTCTTCTCGCTGTCGGCCGCCGGGGCCAGCACCGGCTGCCACTGGGGGCGGCGGTGCGAGCCGGCGGTCAGGCGCAGCCCGGCGAGGTAGCCGGCGATCAGCAGCGGCGTCACCGGATGGACCGCCAGGGTGCCGGCGGAGCCCAGATGCAGGTCGGGCCCGGCCATCGCCAGGATCGGCAGCACCAGGAGCGCGATCAGCACCACCGCCTGGCTGAGGTTGGCCTCCTCGGCGGCGGCATACTCCAGGTTGGTCTTGCGGTAGGCGACGTCGGCCGCGACCAGGAACAGGGTCTGCGCCGCGATGCCGCCGAGCGCGTTCGAGACCGCCAGGTCCGGATGGCCGCCGGCGGCGGCGGTGAAGGAGGTCGCCATGCCCGGCAGCGAGGTGATGGCGCCGAGGACGACCGCTCCCGTTGCCGCCTGTCCGAGGCCGGAGACGTAGGCGAAGCGCTCGGCCTCGCGGGTCAGGCGCACGCCGACCACGCCGATGACCAGGGCGCAGGCGAGGAATCCGAGAGCGAGGAGGGACAGGGGCTGGCCGGAGAGCCAGTCGGAAAGCGGCATCGCCCTGCAACGCTCCAAGCGCCGGAGGGTTTCCCTCGACGGCGGCGGCGGCTTGGCAACCTCCTCCGCTTGCCCCGCCCGGTTCCGGCTTGCCTGCGGGCGTCGCTACTCGAGCGTGCGGCCGAGGCGGCCGGCGAGGTCCTGGACGTACTGCCAGGCGACCCGGCCCGAGCGCGAGCCGCGCGTCACCGACCACTCCTTGGCCTCGGCGTGAAGCTGCTCGAGCGGGATGTCCAGGCCGTAGCGCCGGGCATAGCCCTCGACCATCGAGAAGAAGGTCGGCTGGTCGGTGTTGTGGAAGCCGAGCCAGAGACCGAAGCGGTCCGACAGCGAGACCTTCTCCTCGACCGCCTCGGAGGGGTTGATGGCGGTCGAGCGCTCGTTGTCGATCATGTCGCGCGCCATAAGGTGGCGACGGTTCGAGGTCGCGTAGAAGACGACGTTCCTCGGCCGGCCCTCGACGCCGCCCTCCAGCACCGCCTTAAGCGACTTGTAGCTGGCGTCCTCCTGGTCGAAGGAGAGGTCGTCGCAGAACAGCAGGAAGCGCCGCTCCGAGCCCCTGAGGTCGGTCAGCAGGCGGGGCAGGGACGGCAGGTCCTCGCGGTGGATCTCGACCAGCGCCAGCGGCGGATACTCGCCCTCGGGAGCCGCCTCGTTGACCGCGGCGTGCACCGCCTTGACCAGCGAGGACTTGCCGGTGCCGCGCGCGCCCCAGAGCAGGGCGTTGTTGGCCGGCAGGCCGCGGGCGAAGCGCTGGGTGTTGGCGAACAGCGTGTCGCGCTGGCGCTCGATGCCCTTGAGCAGCTCCAGCGGCACCCGGTTGACGTCGGGCACCGGGTCGAGCCGGTCGCGCTCGGCGGCCCAGACGAAGACCGCGTGGCCGGCCAGGTCGACCGGCGCCGCCTGCGCCGGCGCCAGCCGCTCGAGCGCCGCGGCGATGCGCGCCAGCAGCTGCGGGACGTCCTGGCGCGCGGCCGGGTCGTGGGGGTCGGCAGGCTGGTCGTTGCTCATCGGGCCTCTCGGCAGGAGTCTCGGGATGTCGCCGGGGTCGGGCCGCCGGGGTCGCGCGGAAGCTAGGCGAGGCACCGGAGGGCGTCAACGCGCGGGCGAAGAGCCGCGACCCCCTCTCGCCCGGGGCAGCGTCGGCCGGCGCGCGGCTATCGTTGCAATTCGGCAAGGCGCGGCTATAGTCCGCCGCGTCTTTCCATGGGGCTTGCGCCCTCGGCCCCGGCGGCCGCGAGCGCAAGGTGCGTCCGCCGCACGCCGCCCCGAGCAGAACAAGGGACCCGACGTCGCCATGCTGATTTCTCCGGCCTACGCGCAGAGTGCGGCCTCTCCCGAGGGCGGCATGCTGGTCACCATCCTGCCGCTCGTCCTGATCTTCGTCGTCTTCTACTTCCTGCTGATCCGTCCGCAGCAGAAGAAGATGAAGGAGCACCGCAAGCTGGTCTCCGAGCTTAAGCGCGGCGACCGCGTCGTCACCTCCGGCGGCCTGATCGGCACCGTGGCGCGCGTCATGGACGAGGAGCTCGAGGTCGAGATCGCGCCGGGCGTCAAGGCCAAGGTGGTCCGCCAGATGGTCTCCTCGGTGGTCTCGCGCAGCGACGTCGCAGCCCGCCGCAAGGCCGAGAGGGCGGTGCCCGAGGAGGACGAGGCCGAGGAGACGGCCGACCTCGAGGACGGCAAGAAGAACTGAAGCTGACGCCCGGCTTTCGAGCCGGGCAATTCCTGGGACGGTCGTCGATCCATGGTCCATCTTTCGCGCTGGCAGCTGTTCGTCGTCCTGGCGGTCGTCCTGCTCGGCCTCGCCTTCGCGCTGCCCAACTTCATCCCGCGCGAGGACCTGGAGGAGGCGCCCTCCTGGCTGCCGAGCCAGCAGGTCAACCTCGGGCTCGACCTGCAGGGCGGCGCCTACCTGCTCTATGAGGTCGACCTCAATTCGGTCTTCGAGGAGCAGCTCGAGAACCTCGTCGACGCCGTGCGCGTCGACCTGCGCGAGGCGCGCATCGGCTACACCGGCCTGGCGGCGCAGCCGGCCGAGAACGCTATCGTCTTCCGAATCCGCGACCCCGGGCAGCTCGAGGCCGCGCGCGAGCGCCTGGTGCCGCTGGCGACCGGCGCCAGCCTGCGGCTCGGCGAGGACGGCGCCGGGCGCATCGAGCTGACCGAGCGCGCGGTCGAGGAGCGCCGCGACCACGTCGTGCAGCAGGCCATCGAAGTGATCCGCCGGCGCATCGACGAGACCGGCACGCGCGAGCCCTCGATCCAGCGCCAGGGCGACGAGCGCATCCTGATCCAGCTGCCGGGCATCGACGACCCGGAGCGCGCCAAGGACGTCATCGGCAAGACCGCGAAGCTGAGCTTCCGCTTCGTGCTCAGCGACGTGACCCCCGGCCTCGATTCGATCCCGGCCGGCGCCGAGGTGCTGCCCTCCGACGAGCGACTGGCGAGCGGCTCGACGCGGCAGTACGTGGTGCGCAAGCGCGTCATGATCAGCGGCGACAACCTGGTCGATGCGCAGAGCACCTTCCAGGATGGCCAGCCGGTCGTCTCCTTCCGCTTCGATTCGGTCGGCGCCCAGCGCTTCGGCCAGGCGACCAGCGAGAACGTCGGCGAGCTCTTCGCCATCGTGCTCGACGAGAAGATCATCTCGGCGCCGGTGATCCGAGAGCCGATCCTCGGCGGCAGCGGCGTGATCAGCGGCAACTTCACTGTCGAGAGCGCCCAGGACCTGGCGCTGCTGCTGCGCGCCGGCGCGCTGCCGGCGCCGCTGGCGCTGCTCGAGGAGCGTACCGTCGGCCCGGGCCTCGGCGCCGACTCGATCCGCGCCGGCGAGATCGCGGCCCTGCTAGGCATGGCCTTCGTCGTGATCTTCATGGCCGCGGTCTACGGGCTGTTCGGCGTCTTTGCCAACGTCGCCCTGGTCACCAACCTGATCCTGATCCTGGCGGTGCTGTCGGGGCTGCAGGCGACCCTGACGCTGCCCGGCATCGCCGGCATCGTGCTGACCATCGGCATGGCCGTCGACGCCAACGTGCTGGTCTTCGAGCGCATCCGCGAGGAGCAGCGCCTCGGCCGCGGACCGGTCATGGCGATCGATGCCGGCTATCGGCGCGCCATGACCACGATCATCGACTCCAACCTGACGACGTTGATCGCCGCCATGCTGCTGTTCCAGTTCGGCACCGGCCCGATCAAGGGCTTCGCGGTGACGCTGATGATCGGCCTGGTCACCTCGATGTTCACCGCGATCATGGTGTCGCGTCTGCTGGTCGTCGCCTGGCTGCGCCGCCGGCGCCCCAAAGAACTCGCAATCTAGGAACAGCGGCCAGTGGCTCTCATCAAGCGCGTACCCGCCAACCTGGGTCTCGACTTCATCGGCAAGCGGGCCTTCTTCCTGGTCTTCTCGGCCCTGCTGCTGGCCGTCTCGGTCGGTTCCGTCGCACTCCAGGGGCTGAACTTCGGCGTCGATTTCCGCGGCGGCATTCTGATGGAGGTCCAGACCAAGGGGCCGGCCGACATCGCCAACCTGCGCGACCGCATCTCCGGCCTCGGCATCGACGGCGCCACCATCCAGGCCTTCGGCGAACCCGACGACGTGCTGATCAACCTGCCGTCCCAGGGCGAGACCGCGGCCGAGACCCAGCCGTTGATCGAGACCATCCGCGCCGCGCTCAGCGACGTCGCCCAGGAGTACCGGCGCGTCGAGTTTGTCGGCCCGAAGGTCGGCGACGAGCTGCGCGAGGCCGGGGCGCTGGCGACCGTGCTGGCCCTGCTGGGCATTGCCGCCTACATCTGGTTCCGCTTCGAGTGGCACTTCGCCGCGGCCGCGCTGATCGCGCTGGTCCACGACGTGATCGCCACGATCGGCTTCTTCTCGGTGACCCAGATCGAGTTCAACCTGGCGACCCTGGCGGCCGTGTTGACCATCGCCGGCTACTCGATCAACGACACGGTGGTGATCTTCGACCGGATCCGCGAGGACCTGCGCAAGTACAAGAAGATGGCGCTGCCGCAGCTGCTCAACACGGCGCTCAACCACACCCTGACGCGCACCGTCCTGACCTCGGGCACGACGCTGCTCGCCCTGGTCTCGCTCTACGTCTTCGGCGGCGAGGTGATCCGCGGCTTCACGGCCGGGCTGATCTGGGGTGTGCTGATCGGCACCTTCTCGTCGGTCGGCATCGCGGTGCCGCTGCTGATCTACTTCGGCCTGCGCCGCACGGACATGGCGAGCACCGAGGAGGAAGCCGCTCGACCCTGAGCGGGGCGCGCCGCGCTTCGGCCGGCCCTTGCACGCGCCGGCGCCCCGCCTCAGGTTGGACGCCATGGACATCACCCCGCACATCGCCGAGGGCCGGCAGCTGGTCGAGCGCTACGGCGCAGGCCGATTCAGGGTCACCGGCCGCGTCTTCGAGGGCTCGGTGCTGGTGACGCCGGAGGTCGCCGTGGCTTGGCCTGTGACTTGTTTCGAGGAGCTCACAGTCGAGAGCCTGGAGCCGTTGCTGGCGGCGGGCCTCGACGTGCTGCTGCTGGGCTGCGGGCCGCGCCTGCTGCGGCCGGCCAAGAGCCTCCGGGAGGCGGTGCGCGCCCGCGGGCCGGTCCTGGAGCCGATGGACACCGGCGCCGCGGCGCGCACCTACAACGTCCTGATGGCCGAGGAGCGCCGCGTCGGCGCCGCCCTGATCGCGATCGATTGAGCGCGCGATCGCCGAGCGGGGGGCGACCGGCCGGCCATCCTTCCGTGCTACCCATGATCGCCGCGACCTGTCCGTCTGCGACCGCGACGCCGTGGTCGGCTTCGGGCATCCTGCGGCCATGGAACGGACGCTGCCCCTCGTGCTGCTCGTCTCGGCCCTCCTCTCGCTCGGCGGCTGCTCGGTCGCCGGCACGGTGGCCGCGACGGCGGTCAGCATCCTGACCTCCGCCGGCGGCGGAAGCGGCGCGCCGGCCCAGAAGGTTTCGCCCGGCGACCAGCTGAAGGAAGCGCTGGCCGGGCTAGACGACAGGGTCTCCCCGGCCTGCGCCGCCCAGGCGCGCCGAATCGAGGGACCCGACGATCGCCGCCTGCCGGCCGGCAGTGGCGGCAGCCAGAACCGGCCCGCTTCGCCAGCTCCGCGGGGAGGCTGGGCCGGTTTCCAGCCGGCGGGCGTCACCCCCCGAAGCCCCCAGAC
>NZ_JBBDQW010000045.1:6840-113083 GCF_040905785.1 Tistlia sp. | reverse complement strand
CCCCCCCCCCCCCCCCCCCCCCCCCCCGGCCCCTCCCGCGAGCCCCATTGCGCCCTGCGCCCGACCTGCCTACCTGGCGCCGCGGCGCCGGTCGCGATGATGGTCTGCGAGCGCCCCGACCAAGCTTCGGGCTGACGGCACCGCTCGTGCCGCCTCCGCGCGGCCCGCGCCCCTTCCTGCCTCTTGCCGCTTGCGGGCCTGCCCCGCGGAAACGAGAAACGGCGGAGCGCTGGAGCCCCCCCCCGTTCCAGGGCCGGCGGCCCTGGAACGCCTGGCCGGTCGAGAGGCTACTGGGCCGGTTGCTGGTCCGGCTGCAGGTTCTGCAGCACGCTGGTGATGCTGTCGGCCGTGTTGGAGGTGGAGCTGCTGCTCGAGGTCGCGTTCTGGCCACCCTCGGAGCCCTGGCCGACCTCGACCGCCCCGGTCGCGTTGTTCAGGATCAGGCAGCTCGAGTTCGCGGTCGCGGTCGAATCGCCGCCGCCGCCGCCGCACACCAGGGTCGTGGTGTCGTAGTTGATCGTCGGCTGGCCCGCCGAGCCGTCGCGCCGCTCGAAGAAGCCGCTTTCGGCCTGCTTGATGATGACCGCGATCCCGGCGCGGTCGCGGGCGCCGGCCGACCAGGGACTGTCGAACATCTGGGCCTGCGCGGCCTCCGGATGCATCAGCGCCACGAGGGCGGTCAGCGCGGTGGCGGCGAGGGCGCAGTCGGCGACGAGGCGGCCGGCGCTGCGCTTCTGGGTATGCTGGATCGTCATGATGCCGTCTCCCGGCTTGGAAAAAGGCGGGGGAGGGCGAGGCCAGGCCCCACCCTCCCCCCAGGGGACGAAGGATCAGTCGTCGCCGAACGGATCGCCGCCCAGGGGCGAGGTCACCGTGACGCTCAGGTTGTTGCCGATCGCCGTGGCGACGGAGGAGACGATCGGGCGATCGATCGCCGCCAGGTTGTCGTAGTTGTTGATCGAGACGTCGTAGACGTTCGACAGCGCCGAGACGTCGGCGTAGGAGAACTGCTTGACGTCGGCGATCAGGATCGCGTCGTCGGCCGTGGCGGCCGCCACCTCGACGCTCTTCAGGTTGCCGACCGCGGTGGCACTGCTGTCCACCGTGGCGTTCAGGATGTCGTTCACCTGCGAGGTTGCCGAAACCTGCGCCGGCGTCAGGAACGACAGCGAGGCGAGCGCACCGGAGAGGTCGCCGACCTCGCCGGTGCCGAACAGCACCTGCGCCTCGTGGATGTCGGTCTTGACCTCGCTCTGAATCGAAGAGGCGTTGCCGACCGCGGTCGCCGAGCTGACGACCTCGGGCAGTTCGAGCGCCGCGTCGAGGACCAGCGCCTCCGCCGGGTCGCCGATCAGGATCGTCCCGAGGTCGACCGACGCGCTGTCGGTTCCGCCCGGGTTGATGCCGCCGCCCGCGACGCCGACCGTCAGGTTGCCGGTTGCGCCCTGCGGGCCGGTGTAGGTGGCCGTCGCCTCGGTATCGATTGCGATGCCGACCGAGGAGGCCTCGAGCTCGAGCTCGAGGCTGCCAAGGTCGACCTCGATCTGGCCGCCCTCGCCCTCGGGCCGGTTGTTGTCGACGCCCGAGACGTAGGATTCGGCGGTGACGTCGCCGATCTGCACCTGCAGGTTCTCCAGAGCGACGATGCCGCTCGGATCGAGGAAGGTGTAGATGTCGATCTCCTGGTCGATGTCCGTCCAGGCGTCGAGATGCCACTTCCACTCGACCTCGGTGAAGGCCATGGCGGGGGCGGCGAGAAGTCCGGCCACCGCACCCAGTGCAGAAGCCGACAGAAGACGGGACCTATTCATTGCTTGCTCTCTCCTCGTCGTCAGAGAACCGCTCCAGGTGATCGCTCATGAAGTCGGTCCTCACGAGGTCGCACCCAGGGGATTTCGGCAGGCCGAGGAACTCCGTCAGGATCTGGTAGACGGACATTTCGACGACCGACCTGACGCCGAGCTGGAGCGGTTCGTTCCTGATGCGCCCGGCGTCGAACTCGACCAGCGTGTCGCCGAAGAAGCGGAAGATGTTGGCTTCGACCTCGAAGCCGTAGATCTGCTTCTGCAGGCTGGTCACGTAGGGAACGGAGAAGTCGCGCGAGTTCACGACGCGCAGGTCGAGCGCGACATTGATGATCACCGTGCGCGCGCCGCCGCCGATGCCGCGGACAAAGAGCTGCGCGCCCTCGCTGACGATGTTGTAGTTGAGCTCGGTCAGCGCCCCGACGACGACGAAGTCGGACGCCGGCAGCCGGGTGTACTGAGTTAGCGGGCGGGTCAGCCGGCCCTGCTCGGCCAGGCGCACCTCCGCGAGCGGGATCCGCAGATCGAAGCGCTCGACCAGGTTCGCCTTGCCCGACTTGTAGAAGGCGCTCATCACCATTTCGGTGACGCCCTGGGACAGGGCGTAGCCGTTCTCGTCGTAATTGATCTGGCCGGTCTTGTCGGCGACCTCGCCGACCGCGAAGACCGGCAGATTGGTCGCCGTGAAGTTATGCAACTCCGCCAGGCAGCTGCTGTAGGGCGTCTGGTTGTCGGTCACCGGAAAGCTGTAGACCGGCTCGACGCCCTTCTTGGGGTAGGGTCCGGTGGCGCAGCCGGTGAGGCCGAGCGCGCCCGCCAGGGCGATTGAGACGATAGGTTTGATCATGTTCGACCCCGTGGCCCCCCAAGGCCTTCGCTCGTTGTTCGATCAGCGCCGAGTGGCGCGCTTGGTCGGATTGTCCCGGCAAAGCGGGTCCGGCTGGAATCGACCAAACGGACAGAAAGGGCGGAATTCCGCGCCCTTCGCATCGCCCGAACGGGCCGATCCGGCGCAGGCGAGGGCAGGCGAGCCCCTTCGGGCTATTCCTTTGGAGGGCGCCGGTCCGGCCCTTCCGCGTGCTTGAGACTCGTGGCGCGCCTCACGCTAACTGGAGGAATCGTGGCGGCTTCGGGACCGCGCGCTGCAAGCCCGCGGACGACGGCGTCGCTCAGCTCGAGCCCGGGCGGGCGGCACGGACTGGCGGCATTGCGCGGCTGAAGGACAAGGCCTGGACATGCGCATCCTCGTGCTTTGCGCCGATCGCTCGCAGGCCGAGTCGATGGCCGAGCGCCTCAGTGCCGGCAGCATCCACCAGGTGGTCAGGGCGAGCGGGTTCGAGCAGGCCCTTCACTACGACCTGAACGGCTTCGACGCGGCCCTGGTCTGGTTCTCGCTGCTGCACGCCCTGGAGGAGTCGATGCTGCACGCCTATACCCAGGTCTCGCGGCGCATGCCCGTGGTCGCGGTCCTGTCCCGCAGCGCCTGGTCGGAGCGCCGGCCGAGGGTTCTTCTTGCCGACGGCTGGGTCTTCCTCGACGAGGGACCGGTCGAACCGGCGGCCGCGATCAGGCTGGCGACCGCCGGCTACTGGGTCCTGCCGGATTTCGTCGTCCGCGAGCGCCTGAGGCTGGCGGTGCCCAGCGTCGCCTGCCGTGCGCTCAGCAACCTGCAGCTGACGGTGCTCCGGCAGCTCGGCACCGGCCGGACGAACCGGGAGATTGCGAACCACCTGCGTTTCTCGGAGCCGAAGGTGAAGAAGGTCGTGCACGAGCTCATCACCCGGCTCGGGCTGACCAATCGCACCCAGGTCGCGGTCTTCGCCGCGCTCGCCGAAGAAGGTGGCGAGCGGGAATCGCAGGCGGGGGCGCGATGACGCGCGACGCCCTGGGCCGGCGTCGCGCGAAACCGAGTGTGACCCTGTCTCCCCCGGGCGGCCGAACGACCTGGCGGAATCGCTGTCGCGACGCCCGCCAGGTCGCGTTCCTGCCCCCTAGGCGGAGCCCAGGCTGGCCGGGCTGGCGACTCGCGCGCCGGCAACCGGCGGCGTGCAGTTGCGCTTCAGCGCCCACATCGCCGCCTGCGTCCGGTTCGAGGCCCGGGTCTTCTTCAGGATCGATTTCAGGTGGACCTTCACCGTCGATTCGGTGATCGCGAGCTTGCGCGCGATCAGCTTGTTCGAGTCACCGGTGATCAGGCAGCGCAGGATCTCGGCCTCGCGTGCCGACAGGTGGCAGGCGCGGATCTTGTCCATGCAGACCTGCGGCTCGACCAGTTGCCGGGTGTAGTCGACCATGATCGAGGCTAGGCGCGACGGGAAGACCTTCTCGCCGACTTGGACGAGCCGCAGGCTGTCGGCGAGCGAGTCCCGGCCGATGTCCTTGAGCAGGTAGCCGTCGAGTCCGGCCGCGAAACACCCGCCCATGTTCTCTATGTCGATATCGTCGCTCATCAGCACGACATGCGTCTTCGGAAACAGCGAGCGCGCCTCGGTGACGGTGTCGACCGGGTCGGAGGTTCCGGTCGCGGTTTCGATCAGGATTAGCCCCGGGGACTTGCCGCCCCGCGCGCGAACCAGGTTCGCAAGCTCGCGCAATCCGACGGCCTCGATGATCTCGCCGAGCTTCATGTTGCTGATCAGGGATGCGAGACCGGCCCTGAACAGAGTGCTGTTGCCGATGACGCCGATTGTGGCCCCCTCGACGGCTGTGATCCCCTCCTTGTCGCTGAGCATGACATCTTCCCTCCTGTAACGAGCGGACAAACCGCTTCAGCTTTTTTTGAGTCGAACGCCCCCAAAGAAAGCCCCGTGCCCCGGCGCTTCGAGATGTCGGCCCCTGCCATGGTTCCCTCGCGCTCGGACGAACTGAAGAACGCGAGTACAACCACTGAGAAGCGACTCTAGATTGAAACGCCGGAGATTGTAAATGGTCTGTGCTAGTCGCCTACTTGTGCAAGCGCCTGGGTGAAGCCGACCAGGGAGATCGGCGCGATCACCATTGCCGATCCCGCCTGGTAGGCGACGACGCCCTCGCGGGCTCGCTTGAAGGCCTGCTCGACCTCCGGGCCAGCCTTGACGCTGACGGCGGCCTGGCAGAGTGCATCGCTGCAACTCGAAACGGCGAGGCCGGCCGACCAGCCGCCGTTCAGGCGGATGCCGACCGGCTGCCCGACCGTTGCCTTGGGATCGAGGCGCAGGAGGATGCGGCGGCTGCCGCCGTCGGCGGGCACCGCGACGACGATCTGCACTCCCTGGGCGTCGTAGTGGGCGGCACAGCTTTCCTGGTTGCAGGTGACTCTCCATTCCTCGACAGCCCGGGTTTCAGCATTCGCCTTGCCCGTTTCCGCCAGAAATCCAAGAGCGCTTCCCAAGATCCCGAATCCTGCTAATAGTTTGTAGGTGCAACGCATCGTGGCCTCCCTATAGTGCGATCTGATACTCACGATGGGAGCCATCTTAACCCGAACTTCGGCAATGAAATCATTGCCCAGGCTTGGCAAAGCCAACCTAATCTGTACTAGCCAGATTACGTCACTTCCCCCTTTCGAATAATGCGGCTAGCCCGATCCGGACGGACAGGTAACGACGCAAAGGGGGTATCTACCCTTAAATGCCGTTGAGACTTGCTGCGGGTGACCCCAGTCTCCGAGACTGATGCTCGTGCCTCCCGCGACCGGCGGGGGTGCGGCCGGTCAGAAGGAATACAGTTGTCATGTCAGCGATCTCTCTCTCGCGCCTTTCGCTAGCCGCACTGGCCCTGCTGGGCGGCCTTGCGCTGGCCCAGCCGGGGCAGGCGCAGCTCAACAACCAGCCCTTTTCGTTCCGCACTCCGGACGGGGGCCCGGGAATGAGCTTCGCCGGCCGCCAGGCGATCATCGACGCGAAGTTGCTCGACGCCCGGCCGGCCAATCTGCTGCGCGGTCCGGGCGGGGAACTCGTATCGGTCGAGAAGGGCCCGGGCGGGACCGCGATCGTCCGCGATTCCTCGGGCGCGCCGCTGCCGGGCTATCGGGGCAGCAGCTGGCGCGGCCCGGGCGACTTCGCCGGCTCGTTCAACAGCTTCTTCGTCCCCGGACCGGGCGGCGTCGGCTTCGGCTTCCGCTTCGCCACCGCGGCGGGTGCGGTGATCGGCGGCTGGACCGATCTGCTGGGCGCCTCCTTCAGGGCGGCCGTCTCCTCCTATGCGGCGGAGAGCCCGCTCAACGACTGGATCGCCATGGTCGCCTTCCTGCCGCCGCTGCCAGGGACAGAGCCCGCGGAGGCGGACGCACAGCCCTGAACCGGACGCGGTCGAACGCGGACCGGGCGGGACCGATCCCGCGGCTCAGTCGCCCTGCTAGATGCCCGCGGCCGCGCCCGGCCTGCGCGATACGCCGAGCGCGCGTCGGACGTCCCGGCTGGCCGCGCGGTAGGAGGCCGCGCGCACCTTGACGCCTTCGCCGAGCAGCCGGTGGACGGCGGGCAGGGCGTGGAAGGGGGCCGCCGGCCAGGCGTGGTGCTCGGCGTGGTAGGGCATGTTCCAGGCCAGCAGGCGCAGCAGCGGCCCGGTCCGGGTCGTGCGGCTGTTGGCCAGCGGGTCCGCGACCTCGGGGCAGCCGGTGTGCTCGGCCAGCAGGTAGAGCCGCAGCAGCGGCTGGCCGACCAGCAGCGGCAGCAGCCAGAGCCAGACCGCCGCCCAGCTCTGGAAGGCGAGCGAGAGCGCCGCGACCAGCGCGTAGACCGCCAGCATGATCCGCGCCTCGGCGGCGACCGCCCGCCGCTCGCGCGGCGGCACGAAGGCATCGGCATTGCGTCCCGCCGCGTTCCTCAAGATCGTCGCCACGGTGCCGCGCCAGAGCGGCAGGCCGCTGACGTGCAGCAGGTAGGCGCCCAGCCCCTGCGGCCTGGGCGTCGCCAGCTCGGGGTCGCGCGCGGAATCCTGGGTCCAGCGGTGGTGCGCCAGGTGGAAGTGACGGAACCAGCGCGGCGGGATCAGGATGACCAGGCCGCAGAGCCACGCGAGGGCGCGGTTGAGCCCGCGCGCGGCGAAGGGCGTGAAATGGACCGCCTCGTGCAGCGCGCAGAACAGGAAGACCAGGGCGACCCCCTCGGCGAGCAGTGCCGGCAGCACCCACAGGCTGTCGCGGGTGAGCCAGACCAGCGCGCCGGCCGCCGCGATCAGGCCGAGGTGGGCGGCGAGCTGCGCCAGGCCACGGGCGTCCGACGGCACCGAGAGGGCCTTGAGGGCGGCTGCTGTCGCGGCATCGAACGTCGGCATCCTGGCATCCTAGGGCGGGGAGCGGCCTTCAGTCGATGCCGCCGAGCGCGCGCAGGCTCCGCCACAGCCGCGCCGCCTCCTCGACGCGCCGAGGCGCGCCGCTCTGGCCGTCCTCCTCCCATTGAAGCCGCCCCGACGCCTCAGGCGCCGAGGAAGACGCAGCGCACGAAGGCGCGGTAGAGCAGGATCTGGCGGCTCAGCGCCTGTGGCTCGCGCATCACCTT
This sequence comes from Tistlia sp., assembly GCF_040905785.1. NCBI lineage: Bacteria > Pseudomonadati > Pseudomonadota > Alphaproteobacteria > Rhodospirillales > Rhodovibrionaceae > Tistlia > Tistlia sp. Next base: position 105,798 of record NZ_JBBDQW010000045.1, on the reverse strand, counting down.
GGCGACGATGATGCCGCCGTCGGCGAGCGCCGAGAGCATGTCGGCGAGGTCGTCGAAGTCGACCGCCACGCGCGGCGGATGGTGCTCCGCAATGGCGTCGAAGCGCGCCCGGAAGCGGCGGCGCCAGCGCAGCATGCCGGCGGCGTTGAGCTCGTGGATCTCGCGCTTGAAGAGGTTCTCCTGGTAGCAGACCGAGGCGACCAGGCAGCCCGGGTGGCCGTTCGGCAGGTCGGCCAGGGTGTCGGCGAGCATCTTGAGGCCGACCAGGAAGCCGTGGAGCGGATCCTCGTTGAGCGCGTCGGCCCGCCCGAACAGCTCGTCGAACAGCACCTCCTCGCGCTCCAGGTAGCGCTCGAGCAGAGCGGTCGCGAGCGCGCCCTTGTCACGGAAATGGTAGAAGAACCCGCCCTTGGTGATGCCGACGGCGCAGATCAGCTCCTCGATGGAGGTCGCGCCGAAGCCCTTTTCCAGGACCGCGGTCTCGGCGACGTCGAGGATCTGCTCGCGCGTGTCGCGCCTTGGCCTGGGTGTCGCCGCGCCGGGCGCGGCGGTCGTCGGCGCCGGCGCGCCGGGTGCGGGCTGGGGTGCGCCGCGGCGCAGCGCCCTCGTTCCAAGAGCCTGCATGTCCTGCCCCTTTCAGCCGTTCCCCGACCTCATGCAACCATGGGAAGGCAGCGAATTTCGCACAACCTTTACCACCGGTACAGTGGCCATGCGACGAGGCTGTGCAGCTGCTACCCCGGCCCCGGCAACTACACTTCAGCGGGGCGGGGCCAAGGGCGCGGCGCCGGTGGCGTTGCCAGCCTCGACCGCCGCGCCTATAAACCGGCTCGATGACGACGATGGTCCGGGTGCCCGCGAGGCAGCCGCCCGGCGTCGCGAGAGTTCGGGAAAGGGCCCCCGGGTGGACTACGCAACCGCACGCCTCAACATGGTCGAGAGCCAGCTGCGCACGAACCGGATCGTCGATCCGGCGCTGATCGCGGCTTTCGAGCAGCTGCCGCGCGAGCGCTTCGTGCCGGAGAGCCGGCGCGGCTTCGCCTACGTCGACGAGGACCTGCCGATCGGTGGCGGCCGCTACCTGATGGAGCCGATGGTGCTCGCCCGCCTGATCCAGGCGGCCGCGGTCGAGCCGGGCGATTCGGTGCTCGACGTCGCCGGCACCGGCGGCTACGGCACCGCGATCCTGGCCCGCTTGGCGGCAAGCGTCGTGCTGCTGGAGCCTGACGGCGCCCTGGCCCAGGCCGCGGAGGCGACGCTCGACCGCCTGCAGGTCGACAACGCCGTGGTCGTGACCGGCGACCCCGCCGAGGGCTACGCCCGCCAGGCGCCCTACGAGGCGATCGTCGTCGAGGCCGCCCTGGCCGAGGTGCCGGCGGCGCTGCTCGACCAGCTCGCAGAGGGCGGGCGCCTGGTCGCGCCGCTGCTCGAGCAGCCGGGCCTGTGCCGGGGCGTGCTGCTGCGCAAGGATCGGGGCACGGTCTCGCAGCGCATGCTCTTCGATTGCTCGACGCCGGTGCTGCCGGGGTTCGAGCGCAAGGCGGGCTTCGTCTTCTAACGCTGGAAAATCCCACGGGAATCAGGCACAGACTCTGCGGAGGCTTGGCGGCCGGTCCCGAGTGAAGGCCTCGCCCAAGGAGGCGGGTCGACGACGGGAGGGGCTCCCGGGCCCGCGCGGCAAGGGACGGAAGGTTCTCGGTGGCTCGAAACGCAGCGCGAAACGGCTTCCACTCCGCTCCGACCGGTGGCGGGTTGCGGGCGCTGTTGCTCGGCGGCCTGGTGCTGTCGGCCGGGCTGCTCGCCGGCGCCGGCGCCCAGGGGCAGACCCTGGTGGACGCCCTCTCGACGACCTACAGCAGCAACCCGACGCTTTCGGCGGCCCGCGCGCAGCTGCGCGCGACCAACGAGCAGGTGCCGCAGGAGCTGTCGAACTGGCGGCCCAGCGTCGCGGTCACGACCTCGGCCGGCGTCGCGACCAGCCGCAGCAGCACGCCGACCACCCGGCGCGCCGGGGAAGACGACTTCGAGGGCACGACCCCGCTCTCGGCCGACCTGACCGTGACCCAGCCGCTCTACCGTGGCGGACGCACGGTCGCCGGCACCGAGCGCGCCGAGAACGAGGTCTATGCCGAGCGCGCCCGCCTGGCCTCGACCGAGCAGCAGGTCCTGCTGAACGCCGTCACCGCCTTCATGAGCGTCTGGGCCGACGAGGCGGTGCTGCGGCTCAACATCAACAACGAGCAGGTGCTGCAGCGCCAGCTTCAGGCCAGCCAGGACCGCTTCGAGGTCGGCGAGATCACCCGCACCGACGTTGCCCAGTCGGAGTCGCGCCTGTCCGGCGCGACCGCCCAGCGCGTCGCCGCCGAGGGCAACCTGCGCGCCAGCCGTGCCGTCTACCGGGAGGTCGTCGGCACCGCCCCGGGCACCCTGCGCCCGCCCGGGCCGCTCCAGGGCCTGCCCGAGACCAGCGGCGAGACGGTCGCCAGCGCACTGGTCCAGAATCCAGACGTCGTCGCCGCCTCCTTCTCGGAGCGCGCCGCCGAGCGCGCCGTGCGCCAGAACATCGGCGCGCTGCTGCCGAGCGTGAATCTGGTCGGCGAGCTGACCCACACCGACGAGACGAGCATCCCCGACAGCAGCGGCGACAGCGGCAGCCTGCTCGCGCAGCTGAGCCTGCCGATCTACCAGCAGGGCTTCGTCTCCAGCCAGGTGCGCGAGGCCAAGCAGATCCTCAGCCAGCGCCGCCTGCTGGTCGAGGAGGCCCGGCGCAATGCCGAGCAGGAGGCCGTCGACGCCTTCGAGGCCCTGGCGACGGCGCGCGCCCAGATCCTCGCCTTCCAGGCCCAGGTCGATTCGGCGCAGATCGCGCTCGAGGGCGTGCGCCAGGAGAATGCCGTCGGCGCGCGCACCGTGCTCGACGTTCTCGACGCCGAGCAGGAGCTGCTCGATGCCCAGGTCAGCTTGGTCGGCGCGCAGCGCGACGTGATCGTCGCCGGTTTCCAGGTGCTCGCCGCCCAGGGGCGGCTGAACGCCATCGAGCTCGGCCTGCCGGTCGAGGTCTACAATCCGGAGCTCGACTACCGCGCTGTGCGCGACAAGTGGTTTGGCTTGAGCGCTCCCGGTGAATAGTCTATGGGCCCGAATCACCGGATCGTCTTCGATTCGTAACCTGAGGCGCGTCCCGCACGCGATGGCTGCATGAGCGACAATCAGGGCCAGAGCGAACCGTCCATGGAGGAGATCCTGGCGTCGATCCGCCGGATCATCTCCGAGGAGGACAGCGACGAGGCCAAGGCGCCGCTCGACCCGGCGGCCCCCGCGGCCGAGGGCGACCCGGAGGAGGCGCCGGGCGAGGGCGAGGGCGACGAGGACGATGTCCTCGAGCTGACCGAGCAGGACGCCCTGCCGGAGGAGGAGCCCGACGCCGTCCTCGAGCTCGAGGAGGCCGACGCGCTGCCCGAAGACCGGGAGCCAGAGGTCCCGCCCGAGCCGGCGCCGGCGCCGGAGCCTGAGCCGGAGCCTGACCTCGAGCCCGAGGCGGCGGGGCCCTTTGCGGTCGCCGCCGAGGCCGAGGTCGCCGCGCGCGAGGTGGCGCCCGACGCGGCCGACGAGGACGCCGCCTACCAGGAGGCAGGCGACGAGGACGCAGGTGATGCGGAGGCGGGCGGCCGGGACGTCTTCGAGGCCGCGGCCGCCCCGGATCACGAGGAGGCAGGAGAGCCGGCGATGAGCGACCGCCCCCACGATGGCCTGGTGTCGGCCTCGACCGCCGCGGCGACGACGGCCGCGCTGTCCGAGCTCACGCGCCGGCGCCGCGTGCCGGCCTCGACGGCCGCGCCGAGCGGCGGGGAGAGCATCGAGGCCTTCGTCGCCCGCCTGCTCGAGCCGCACCTGCGGGACTGGCTGGACGAGAATCTCGAGCCGTTGGTCGAGCGGGTCGTGCGCGAAGAGGTGCGCCGCCTGGCGCGCCGCGCCGAGGACGACTGAGCCGGGAAGGCCCCCGCCGCGCCCGTTGCGCCGATACCACGCCGGGCCGCGCCCGTCTGGACATCCCGTCATCGCCGACTATTGTGGCGCCGCCGCGTTTCGCCCGGCCCGCCGGCTGGCCGGAACGCCGCCTCTGACAGCGAACCCCTGACCGGGAGACCGATCGGCGATGGCCGAGCTCGAGAAGACCTACCGTCCCAAGGAGGCCGAGGCCCGCCAGTACGAGCGCTGGGAGGACAGCGGCGGCTTCGCCTGCGCGCCCAAGGCCGGCGCCCGGCCCTACACCATCATGATGCCGCCGCCGAACGTCACCGGCAGCCTGCACATGGGCCATGCCCTGACCTTCACGATCCAGGACGTGCTGGTCCGCTGGCACCGCATGCAGGGCCGCGATGCGCTGTGGCAGCCCGGCTCCGACCACGCCGGCATCGCCACCCAGATGGTCGTCGAACGCCAGCTCGCCGAGCAGGGGATCGACCGCCGCGACCTCGGCCGCGAGGGCTTCGTCGAGAAGGTCTGGGAGTGGAAGGCGCAGTCGGGCGGCACCATCAACCGCCAGCTGCGCCGGCTCGGCGCCTCGCCGGACTGGGCGCGCGAGCGCTTCACCATGGACGAGGGCCTGTCACACGCGGTGCGCCTGGTCTTCGTGCGGCTGCATCGCGCGGGCCTGATCTACCGGGACAAGCGCCTGGTCAACTGGGACCCCAAGCTGCTGACGGCGATCTCCGACCTCGAGGTCCAGCAGACCGAGGTCCAGGGCCAGCTCTGGCACTTCCGCTACCCGGTCGAGGGGCAGGAGGGTCGGTTCCTGGTCGTCGCCACGACCCGGCCGGAGACCATGCTGGGCGATACCGCGGTCGCCGTCCATCCCGACGACGAACGCTACCGCGACCTGGTCGGAGGGCACCTGGTCCTGCCGATCGTCGGGCGCCGGATTCCGGTCGTCGCCGACGAGCACGCCGACCCCGAGACCGGCTCGGGCGCCGTCAAGATCACGCCGGCCCACGACTTCAACGACTTCGAGGTCGGCCGCCGGCACGGCCTGGAGATGATCAACATCTTCGACGCCCAGGCCCGCCTCAACGAGGAGGTGCCCGAGGCCTACCGCGGCCTCGACCGCTACGAGGCGCGCCGGAAGGTGGTCGCAGAGATCGAGGCCGCCGGCCTGCTCGAGCGCGTCGAGGAGCATCTGCACACGGTGCCGCACGGCGACCGCTCCGGGGTCGCCATCGAGCCCTGGCTGACCGACCAGTGGTACGTCGACGCCAAGACCCTGGCCCAGCCCTGCATCGAGGCGGTCGAGCAGGGCCGCACCGTCTTCGTGCCGCGCCAGTGGGAGAACGTCTTCTTCGAGTGGATGCGCAACATCCAGCCCTGGTGTATCTCGCGCCAGCTCTGGTGGGGCCACCAGGTGCCGGCCTGGTACGGCCCGGACGGTGAGATCTTCGTCGAGATGAGCGAGGCCGACGCCCAGGGCGCGGCGCGCGCGCACTACGGCCGCGAGGTCGAGCTGCGCCGCGACGAGGACGTCCTGGACACCTGGTTCTCTTCCGGCCTCTGGCCCTTCTCGACGCTCGGCTGGCCGAGCGAGGAGGCGGACGTCCAGCGCGACCTGGCGCGCTACTACCCCGGCGACGTGCTGGTCACCGGCTTCGACATCATCTTCTTTTGGGTCGCCCGGATGATGATGATGGGCCTGCACTTCATGGGCGAGGTGCCCTTCCGCACGGTCTACATCCATGCGCTGGTGCGCGACCAGCACGGCCAGAAGATGTCCAAGTCGAAGGGCAACATCATCGATCCGCTGGAGCTGATCGACGAGTACGGCGCCGATGCCCTGCGCTTCACCCTGGCCTCGCTGGCGGTGCCCGGCCGCGACGTCAAGCTGGCCCCCGAGCGGGTCGCCGGCTACCGCAACTTCGCGACCAAGCTGTGGAACGCCGCGCGCTTCTGCCAGCTCAACGGCTTCGCTCTCGCGCCGGGCTACGATCCCGCCGCCAACCGGGTGACGCTGAACCGCTGGATCGTCTCCAAGCTGGCGAGCCTGGAGCGCGAGGTCGCCTCGGCGGTCGCCGCCTACCGCCTCAACGATGCCGCCGCCCAGCTCTACCAGTTCGCCTGGAACATCTTCTGCGACTGGTACATCGAGCTCGCCAAGCCGACGCTGAACGGCGTCGAGGCGGCCGCCGCCGCCGAGGTGCGGGCGACCGGCGGCTACGTCATGAACCGGTTGCTGCGGGTGCTGCATCCCTTCATGCCGTTTCTGACCGAGGAGCTCTGGTCCGCCTTCTCCGCGCCCGGGGAGCGGCTGCTGATGACGGCGCGCCTGGGCGACCCCGACGCCCTGCCGGGTGCGCCCGAGGCGATGCGCGAGATCGACTGGCTGATCGAGACGATCACCCAGGTCCGCTCGCTGCGCTCCGAGATGTCGGTGCCGCCGTCCGCCGCGCTGGAGCTGCTGGTGCGCGACGCTTCGCCGGAGACCGAGCGCCGGCTCGGCGAGCTTGGCGAGCCGCTGCGCCGCCTGGCCCGGCTCAGCGCGGTCCGCGGCGGCCAGGCGGCGCTGCCCCGGGACGCCGTGCAGTTCGTCGTCGAGGAGGCGACCTACGGCCTGCCGCTCGGCTCGGTCATCGACGTCGCCGCCGAGCGCAAGCGCCTGGAGAAGGAGGTCGGCAAGCTCGACAGGGAGCTGGCCAAGATCGAGGGCAAGCTCGGCAACGAGCAGTTCCTGGCCAAGGCGCCGGAGACGGTGATCGCCGAGAACCGCGAGAAGCGGGACGAGCTGGTCGCCCTGCGCGACCGCCTGCGCCTGGCGACGGCGCGGCTGGAAAGCATGTAGGGGACCGGGCGCCCGGCGCATGACCGCCATCCCCGAAGCGGGATGGCGGCGGCTGGGGCGCCTGGGCTACCGTCCCAGCGAAGACAGCGCCCACGGCCGGGAAGGGCCGGGACCGGGAAGGGGAGAATGCCGATGCCGCTCGACCACGCACCGCCGAGGTTCGACAAGTCCAAGCTGCCGAGCCGCCACGTCTCGGTCGGGCCCGACCGGGCGCCGCACCGCAGCTACTACTACGCGATGGGCATGACGGCCGAGGAGATCGCGCAGCCCTTCGTCGGCGTCGCGACCTGCTGGAACGAGGCGGCGCCCTGCAACATCTCGCTGTCGCGCCAGGCCCAGGCGGTGAAGATGGGCGTCAAGGCCGCCGGCGGCACCCCGCGCGAGTTCACCACGATCACCGTGACCGACGGCATCGCCATGGGCCACCAGGGCATGAAGTCGTCGCTGGCCAGCCGCGAGGCGATCGCCGACACGGTCGAGCTGACCATGCGCGGCCACTGCTACGACGCTCTGGTCGGGCTCGCCGGCTGCGACAAGTCGCTGCCCGGCATGATGATGGCGATGGTCCGCCTGAACGTGCCCAGCGTGTTCATCTACGGCGGCTCGATCCTGCCCGGCCGCTACAAGGGCAGGGACGTGACCGTGGTCGACGTCTTCGAGGCGGTCGGCCAGCACCAGGCCGGCAACATGGCCGACGCCGACCTCCACGCCCTCGAGTGCGCCGCCTGTCCCTCGGCCGGCTCCTGCGGCGGCCAGTTCACCGCCAACACCATGGCCTGCGTGTCCGAGGCGATCGGTCTCGCGATCCCCGGCTCCGCCGGCGCGCCGGCGCCCTACGAGAGCCGCGACGCGCTCTGCGAGCAGTCCGGCCACGTCGTCATGGATGCCCTGGCCAGCGGCATCCGCCCGCGCGACCTGGTCACCCGTAAGTCGCTCGAGAACGCCGCGCGCGTCGTCGCCGCCTCGGGCGGCTCGACCAACGCCGGCCTGCACCTGCCGGCGCTGGCCCACGAGGCCGGCATCGACTTCGACCTCCACGAGGTCGGCCGGATCTTCAAGTCGACGCCCTACATCGCCGACCTCAAGCCCGGCGGCCGCTACGTCGCCAAGGACCTCTACGAGATCGGCGGCGTGCCGGTCATCATGAAGGCGCTGCTTGACGGCGGTTACCTGCACGGCGACTGTCCGCAGGTCAACGGCAAGACCCTGGCCGAGAACCTGGCCGACGTGACGATTCCCGAGGATCAGGACGTCGTGCGCACGACCGCCAAGCCGATCACCCCGACCGGCGGCGTCGTCACCCTGCGCGGCCGCCTCGCGCCCGAGGGCGGCATCGTCAAGGTCGCCGGCATGAAGGTCCTGAAGTTCCGCGGCACCGCGCGCTGCTTCGACTGCGAGGAAGAGGCCTTCGCCGCGGTCCAGCGCCGCGAGATCAAGGAAGGCGACGTCGTGGTGATCCGCTACGAGGGCGCCAAGGGCGGCCCCGGCATGCGCGAGATGCTCTCGACGACCTCGGCGATCTACGGCCAGGGCCTGGGCGAGAAGGTCGCCCTGATCACCGACGGCCGCTTCTCCGGCGGCACGCGCGGCTTCTGCATCGGCCACGTCGGCCCCGAGGCCGCGGTCGGCGGGCCGATCGGCCTGCTGAAGGACGGCGACGTCATCGTCATCGACGCGGTCGAGGGCACGCTCGACCTCGAGGTCTCCGACGAGGAGCTGGAGGCGCGGCGCAAGACCTGGAGGCCGCGCGAGACCGACTACCAGTCGGGTGCGCTGTGGAAGTACGCCCAGCTCGTCGGCCCGGCCGAGAAGGGCGCCGTGACCCACCCGGGCGGCGGCGCCGAGACGCACTGCTTCGCGGACATCTAGGAGTCGGCTATCCCTCGGTCGGTGCCCGCACGCTTCCTGGTTCGACAGGCTCACCATGAAGCGATGGAGAGTCCGCGCCGACTTCCGGGCGCGCTGCGTGGTTCGACAGGCTCACCATGAAGCGATGGGGAGTCCGTGCCGGCTTCCGGGCGCGCTTGATGGTTCGACAGGCTCGCCAAGAAGCGACGGGGGAGGCTGCGCAGGCGTCCGGGCCTGCTTCATGGTGAGCCTGTCGAACCATGAAGCAGGCGCTGCGCCGAGCGAGCGGACGACGCCCAGGTGACCAACCCCGACCAGCGCACGGCCTACGGCGTCGCCTGCATCATCTCGGCCAGCTTCTTCACCTCGCTGGCCGGGCCGATCGTGCGCGAGGTCGAGAACGCCGACGGCTGGGCCCTGCAGTTCTGGCGCCAGGTCTGGTTCCTCGGCTTCATCCTGCTGTTCCTGCTCTGGCGCCACGGCCGCAGCGGCCTGCCCCGGGCCTTCCTGGCGATCGGCCGGCCGGGGCTGATCGGCGCCGGCGCGCTCGCCGTCTCCTTCGCCGCCTTCATCTTCGCGATGATGGAGACGACGGTTGCCAAGGTCGTCTTCATCGGCGCGACCTCGCCCTTCATCGCCGCGCTGATCGCCTGGGTCGCGCTCGGCGAGCGGCTGAAGCCGATGACCTGGCTGGCCATGGGCGTGGCACTCTGCGGCATCGTCGTGATGGCCGGCGACGGCCTGACCAGCGGCCAGGGCCACGGCGTCCTGCTGGCGGTGATCACGACGCTCGGCTTTGGCATCACCCTGGTCTGTCTGCGCAGCCGCGCCGACCGTGACATGCTGCCCTCGATTGCGCTGGCCGGCCTGCTGGCGCTGCTGGCCGGCGCGGTCATGGCGCCGTCGCTCGCGATCAGCGGCCACGACATGCTCGTGGCCGCCGCCTTCGGCGTCCTGCAGCTCGGCTTCCAGTACGTGCTGATCGCGATCGGCGCGCGCCACGTCCCGGCCGGCGAGGTCGCGCTGCTCGGCCGCCTGCAGCTCGTGCTCGGCCCCTTGTGGGTCTGGATGACGGTGGGCGAGCAGCCGAGCCTGCTGACCGTGGTCGGCGGCGCCATCGTGGTTTCGGCGATCGCCCTGCAATCGACGATCGCGCTGCGCCGGCGGGCGCCGATGACGCCCTGACGGCGCCCTGACGGCGCACCGACGGCGCCCTGGCGGCGCGCTGGCGGCGCAGGTCAGTCGTCGCCCGCGGTCTCGTCCCGGCGGACCCGGCGCGGCAGGCGGCGGCGCAGCTGGCGGCCCAGGCTGCGGCCCAGGCCGCGAGCGCGCTGCAGGCCGTGCATGGCCTCCAGGCGCTGGCGCAGGTTCGGCCGGTGGAGGGCCGAGGCGACGATCGCCTCGACCAGCTCGTCGAGCTGCAGGCCGGCGCGCAGGACGCGGCCGTCCTCCACGACGCGGGCGACCAGGGTGGCGCGGCCGATCCGCAGACGCGCGCCCGGCTGCAGCGGCGCCTTGAGGTGGGCCGCGAAGCCGTCGGCGACGCTGAGGCCGCGGTCGGCCTCGCCGAGGTCCAGCTCGTAGAGCTCGGCCACCTCCTCGAGCTGCGCCTCGCCGTGCAGCGCCAGCTCGCCGAAGGGCGCGGTCAGGCGGCGGGTGACGTCCGGCGATTCCTCGAACAGGCGGTCGAGGCGCTGCACGCGGTCCGGCGGGGTCAGCATGTAGACGTAGTCGCCGACCCTGAGGCCGCCGGCCTCGGCGGCGTTCAGGATCTCCTTGTCGCGCACCACCAGGACCGCGCGTGCCCAGGGGGGCAGGTGGTTCAGGGCCAGGATCAGGCTGTCCGGCGCGATCGGATAGCCGACCATCTCCTGATCGACCTGTCCGGGGATGTCGAGCTCGATGCGCCGCACGCTGGGCGCCGTGCGCTTCAGCGCCATGCCGAGGAAACGGGCGACGCCGGTCAGGGTCCAGCCCTGGATCAGGAGCGAGGTCAGCACGACGAAGAAGGCAATGTTGAAGAAGGCCTCGCCGAAGGCGACGCCCGAAAGGGTCGGGATCGCCGCCAGGAAGATCGAGACGGCGCCGCGCAGGCCGACCCAGGAGATGAAGAGCTTCTCCTTGTCCTCGAAGCCGAAGGGCCAGAGGCACAGCCAGACGGCCAAGGGGCGGGCGACCAGCAGCAGCACCAGGGCGATCAGGATCCCGGGCAGCGCGTAGTCGAGCAGGGTGGCGGGCGTGACCAGCAGGCCGAGCACCAGGAACATGACGATCTGGCACAGCCAGGTCGCGGCGTCGTGGAAGCCGACGATCGAGGGGTAGGCGCGCACCGGCCGGTTGGCGGCGACCAGGCCGGCCAGGTAGACGGCCAGCAGGCCGCTGCCGCCGAGCAGCGAGGTCGCGGCATAGATGAGGACGGCGCCGGCGACGACGAACAGGGGATGCAGGCCGCCCGGCATCTGCAGCCGGTTGAGCAGTGTCACGATCGCGAAGCCGCCGGCGAGACCCGCGGCGGCACCGATCGCGCCCTGCTCGACGAGCCGGCGCAGGACCTCCCAGCCCGGCGTGTCGGCGCCGACGAGCAGCAGCTCGGTGAGCGCCAGCACCAGGAAGACGGCGATCGGGTCGTTGGTGCCGGACTCGATCTCCAGCACGGCGCCGACCCGGCTCTGCAGGCGCAGGCCGCCGGTGCGCAGCAGGAAGAAGACGGCGGCGGCGTCGGTCGAGGCGACGATGGCGCCGAGCAGGAGGCCCTGCAGCGGCGACAGGCCGCCGATCAGCAGGGCGGCGACGGCACCGGTCACGCTGGCGGTGATCACCACGCCGAGCGTCGCCAGCAGCAGCGCCGGAGCGAGCGCGCCCCGGAAGATCGCGAGGCGCGTGCGCAGGCCGCCGTCGAACAGGATCACCGACAGCGCCAGCGAGCCGACGAGGTAGGTCGTCTGGTAGTCGTAGAAGACGATGCCGCCGGGCCCGTCCTCGCCGGCCAGCATGCCGAGCACCAGGAAGACGAGCAGCAGCGGCGCGCCGAATCGGGTCGCGACCAGACTGGAGAAGATGCCGAGCAGAACCATGGCTGCGCCGATCAGCAGGATCGCGTTGACGAAGGCGACGCTGGCCATGGTGGAAGAGGCAGCCCTTTCGATCGGCACGGCGGCGCGACCGGCTCGCGCCGACTCGATCATAGCAGCACGGGCCGGCGCTGCGAGCCTTGGTTGCGGCGCCGTGCGAGGAATCAGGAACAAGGATTGCGCTCGACCGTTCCTCTCGGCGGGGGCCTCCGGGCCATGGGGGGCGCATGGACAAGCATTGGAGCAGAGCCATGGCTCGTTCGACCTTCTTGCCGCTGCTCGCCGCGGCCGCCCTGGCCGGTGGCGCGGCGCTGCCGGCCTACGCCCAGTCCACGACCACGACGACGACGACCACCACGACCAAGTCGGTGGGCGGCATCACCAGCCGGACCACGGTCACCGAGGAGACCTCCGTGCTCGGCGAGCCGTCCGACGCGCTCGAGATCGACCGCCAGGCCGTCCCGGCGCCAGGGACCGCCGTGCAGTCGGGCACGTCGGCGGCCGTGACCGGAGCGCCCTCCGCGCAGGACGAGGTGATGACGCGGGACGGCATCCGCTACGCCTGCACCGGCGTCGCCCTCGACAGCCGCGAGGATCCGCGCTGGCGCGCGTTCCCCGCCAAGCTGGTCTTCACCGTCAAGGGCGGCGGCTACCTGCCGGACGTCTTGACCCGGATCGAGGACCGGCAGGGCAAGGCGGTCTTCACCGCCAAGTGCGACGGCCCCTGGCTGCTCGTCGACCTGCCGGCGGACCGCTACCGGGTCGTGGCGACGGCCGAGGATCCTCAGGGCAGGGTCCACCAGCGCACGGCCGACATCTCGGTCGGCGCCGGCAGGCAGAGCGAGACGATCATCCGCTTCGACGAGATCCCCGGCTGAACCTTGCCGCCGTGACCAGGGGGACCGGCGCCGCGGGCCGGCCAGGGGCGCGCCCTTCCTGCCCAAGCCCTTACACCGAGGAGGAACTGGCGGCGGCCCTGGGCCGCCTGCCGCTGCCGGAAGCGGCCAGCGCCCAGTCAGGCAGCGACCAGTCAGGCAGCGACCAGTCAGGCAGCGACCAGTCAGGCAGCGCCCCGGCCGGCGCTGTGCGGCAGGCGGCAGGGCGCGCGCCTTAGCGCGCCGGCGGAGCGCCCTTCGAGGGCCTGATCCACTCCAAGGGCCAGGGGTTCAGCCTGCGGTTCTACCGGCTGGCGGCGTAGGCCGTTTCCTTCCGCGCCGCCTCCAGGCGCAGCTCGCCGAGCGCCTGCCGGATCACGCTCCCGGCACCCTGCAGGGCGAGCGTGGCCATGATTGCCGCGACCAGCACGTCGGGCCACAGGGTCCCGGTGCCGAAGACGCCGAGGGCCGCGACCAGCACCGCCAGGTTGCACAGCACGTCGTTGCGCGAGCAGATCCAGACCGAGCGGCGGTTGCTGTCGCCGCCGCGGTGGCGCCACAGCAGCGCCAGCACGACCAAGTTCGCCGCCAGGGCGGCGAGGCCGACCAAGCCCATGGTCGGGGCGTGGGGCAGGCCGCCGGCGGCGATGTGCCAGGCAGCGGTGCCGAGCACCCAGATCCCGAACAGGCCCATGGTCGCGCCCTTGACCAGCGCGGCACGCGCCCGGGCGCGCAGACCCAGGCCGACGACCAGCAGGCTGATCGCGTAGTTGCCGGCGTCCCCGGCGAAATCGATGGCGTCGGCCTGCAGCGACACGGAGCCGGCGGCGAAGGCGGCAACGATCTCGATCAGGAAGAAGCTGGCGTTGATAGCCAGGGCGATCCATAGGATCCGGCGATAGCCCGGATCGGCTCGGTTGTCAGCTTGCGGATGGCCGTGGCAGCAGTGGGCGCTCATGCACGAAAGGTAGTCGGCCCGGGGGCCGATGCCCAGACACCGGCTGCGCGTCAAGCTGACCCGCCGTGACGTCGTCCTCGGCCTCCCTCCCAGAATGCTCCGCACAGCTTCCTGCCGAAGGTTGGGACGGCTGCAGGGGCTGCGCGAGGCGATTTCCGAGCGTTGACTTTTTTCTTCTTGTGCTTCTCTGGGCGCCCGTCAGAGTCGCTCCTCCTGCAGGCCATGCGGGATTTTACCGTTGCGGGTTCTACTTTTAATCGACACACCCACATTGCGAGTGGGTCGGCTATTCGAGGGCGGGAGCGATGGCGCTGGGCGGGGCGGGGAGCGGCGGCTTGGCGCGCGCGATCGCGCGCCGATTCCATCTCGCGACCGGGTGCCTCGTCCTCCTGTTCCTGGCCAGCGGGGGGCTGCTGCTCGGCTACCTCGGACACAGCCTGGATCGGCAGGCGGCCGAGCAGAGCGCGCACCTGGCGACCACGGCGGTGCGACAGCTCGAGGCCTCGGATCTGTCTCACGTGTACGATTTCGCCTACTGGGACGACAGCGTCGCCTTCGCGCGCGGCGAGCGCGACCGCTTCTGGGCCGACGAGAACCTCGGCCCCTGGTCGATGGCGACCTACGGCTTCACCGGCGCCTTCGTGCTGGGCGCCGACGACAGCCTGCTCTACGCCGCCTTCGCCCGCGACCGCGGCAGCGAGGGCGAGGGCGAGGGCGAGGCGGGCGAGATCGAGGCCCTGCCGCCCGGCCCCCTGCTCGGCGAGGGCCTGGCGCGGCTGACGGAGGCGGCACGGGCGGCGCCGATGGACGACGCGACGCCGGCCAGGGCCTACTTCCGCCAGGGTGACGAGGTCTTTCTCGCGGTCGCCGCGGCGATCACCTCCGAGTATCCGAGCGAAGCCGAGCTGCAGCGTGGGCCGCGGCCGGTCCTGCTCTATGTCCGCAGGCTCGACGAGGCGCTGCTGGCCGACCTGGCGGCGCGCTACCTGCTGCCCGACCTGCGGCTGATGCCGACCGACGGGGTGCTGCCGCAGGAAGCTTCGGGGCAGGATCGGCTGGCGCTGGAGGGCCCCGACGGGCAGCCGGCCGCGCTGCTGGCCTGGGCGCCGCCGCGGCCGAGCGCCGATGCGCTGGCCCGGGCCGCGCTGCCGGGTGCGCTGGCGCTGCTGCTGTTGCTCGCGCTAGTCGGTGCCATCCTGATGGCGACGCGGCTCGCCGGCCGGACCATCGCGGGCACGGTCGAGGCGCTGGAACGCTCGAACGCCGAGCTGCTGGTCGGAGAGCGTCTCGCGCGAGAGGCCCGCGACGAAGCCGAGCGGGCGAACCGGGTGAAGACGGTGTTCCTGGCCAACGTCGGCCATGAGCTGCGCACGCCGCTCAATGCCGTCCTCGGCTTCTCCGACCTGATCCGCCGCCAGGTCAAGGGGCCGATCGGCGACCCCGCCTACCGAACCTACGCCGAGGACATCCACGCCGGCGGCGAGCACCTGCTGCGGCTGATCGACAACATCCTCGACCTCTCGCGCATCGAGGTCGGCGCCTGGGACCTCGATCCGACACCCGTCGACCTGCGCGCGGCCACCGAGGAGGTGCTGCGCTTCCTGGCGCCGCTGGCCGAGAAGCGCAGCATCGAGCTGGCCGTCGAGCTGGAAGACGCGCCCGGCTCGATCGTCGCCGACCGCCGTGCCCTGGCGCAGATCGTCACCAACCTGGTCGGCAACGCGATCAAGTTCACCGACGCCGGCGGCCGGGTGCGGGTGCGCTGGATCCGGGGCGAAGCCCGCGGCGAGCCGGGCACCGCCGTGCTGCAGGTCCTCGACAGCGGCGTCGGCATCTCGCCCGGCGACCTGGAGGCGATCCTGCTGCCATTCGAGCGTGGCAGCGACCCTGTGGCGCGGCGCCGCGAGGGCTCCGGCCTGGGCCTCGCCATCGTCAAGTCGCTGGTCGAGCTGCACGGCGGCCGCCTGGAGATCGACAGCGCGCCCGGCGAGGGCACCTGCGTCACCGTCCTACTGCCGGCGCCAAGGGAGGCCGTGGCGGCCTAGATTTCGGAGCCTTGCCTGCCGGGCGGTCCGCCGACTAGGCTGCCGGTCCCACCGCTTCGCCTTCCTTCGTCGTCACACTTCCGAGGAGATTGCGCGTGAAGATCGCCGTCGGCGGCTTTCAGCACGAGACCAACACCTTCGCGCCGAGCAAGGCGGACTTCCAGGCCTTCGCCAAGGGCGGCGCCTGGCCCGCCCTGAGCCGCGGCGCCGAGGTCTTCGAGGTGCTGGCCGGGGTCAACCTGCCCTGCGCCGGCTTCATCGAGGAAGCCCGCGCCGGCGGCCACCAACTGGTGCCGCTGTCCTGGGCCGCGGCGACGCCCTCGGCCCACGTCACGACCGACGCCTTCGAGCGCATCGCCGGGCAGATCCTCGAGGACCTGAAGGCGGCGAGCGGCCTCGACGGCCTCTATCTCGACCTGCACGGCGCCATGGTCACCGAGCGCCACGAGGACGGCGAGGGCGAGCTGCTGCGCCGGATCCGGGACCTGGTCGGACCCGACCTGCCGCTCGTCGTCAGCCTCGACCTGCACGCCAACGTAACGCCGGCCATGGTCGAGCTGTCCGACGCGCTGGTCGCCTACCGGACCTACCCGCACGTCGACATGGCGGTCACCGGCGGCCGCGCCTACCGCCTGCTGGCGACCCTGATGGGCGGGCGCAAGCTCGCCAAGGCGCGCCGGGCGCTGCCCTTCCTGATCCCGCTGACCAGCGGCTGCAGCCTGATCGAGCCGGCGCAGTCGCTCTACGACTCGCTGGGCGAGCGCGAGAGCCTGCCCGGCGTCGCCTCCCTGTCCTTCTCGGCCGGCTTCTCGCCGGCGGACATCTGGCACTGCGGGCCGAGCGTCGTCGCCTACGGCGAGGATCCGGCGGCGACCGCGCGCGCCGCCGCCGAGCTCGAGCAGGCGGTGCTGGCCGAGGAGGCCGCCTTCGCCGGCACCATCATGTCGGCCGAGCAGGCGGTCGCCCACGCCATCGCGGTCAGCGGCAAGGCGCGCCGGCCGGTCGTGCTCGCCGACACCCAGGACAACCCCGGCGCCGGCGGCAACGGCGATACCGTCGGACTGCTCGCCGAGCTGGTGCGCCAGCGGGCGCCGCGCGCGGTGATCGGCCTGATCTTCGATCCGGTGGCGGCCGAGCGCGCCCACGCCGCCGGCGAGGGCGCGACCCTGGAGATCGGTCTCGGCGCCCACAGCGGGCTGGCCGGCCACGCGCCGCTGCAGGGCGCCTACCGGGTCAAGAAGCTCGGCGACGGCAAGTTCGAGTGCACCGGCCCCTTCTACCGCGGCGCCCGCATGGCGCTCGGGCCGATGGCGCTGCTCGAGCTCGGCGGCGTCGAGGTCGCGGTCGCCTCGAAGAAGGCGCAGCTCGCCGATCGCGAGATGCTGCGCCACCTCGGCGTCGACCCGGAGGACCGGGGCATCGTCGCGGTCAAGTCCTCGGTGCACTTCCGCGCCGACTTCCAGCCGATCGCCGAGCAGGTCGTGGTCGCAGCGGCGCCCGGGCCGAACCCGGTCGACCACCTGCAGCTCGACTACCGCCTGCTCAGGCCGGGCGTGCGGCTGATGCCGAGCGGGCCGCTGTCCACGGGCCCGAAGGCCTAGCCTGGAGGCGGCGCCGGGGTCAGCCGCCCGGAAAGAGCTGCTGTCCGAGGTAGCCGGCGGCGAGGCCGAGGGCGGTGCCGGCGACGATCAGCACGGCGCCGCGCAGGCGCTCCCGGCGTCGCTTCCCGGAGCCGACGGCCGGCGCCGCGGCCGGGTCGCCACCCTCGGCGACGTGGCGGGCGAGGCGCCGCTCCCGCTGGGCGCGCTCCAGCAGCAGGACCACCAGCCAGAAGCCGAGCGGCAGCACGACCAGGTCGTCGAGGAGCCCGACGCCGGGGCGCGTGTCGGCGACCAGGTCGTTCGGAAAGGCGCCGTAGGCGAGCAGGGCGAGCGCCAGCAGGATCGCGACGGCGCGCTCCCTGCGCCCGCGGCGCACGCGCGTGCGCCGCTCGAGCAGGACGCGGCGAACCGTCTTCGAGCCACCCTTCAGCGGCAGGTCGCGTAGGCGCCGGCCTCGGCTCGTGGTCTTGCTGGTCGCCATGGCATGCCTTTCCGACTCTGTCGCCTGCGACAGCCTAGCCGAAATCTCAGGTCCAGGGGCCGCGCCGTCCACGGCGCTGCCAGGGACCGCTCCTCGGCTCTTGGTCGGGGTCCTGGCCCTGCTGTCCGGGCAGGACGACGCGCAGGCCGCGCGGCGGCTTCTCGCCGCCGAACAGCGGCACCGCGCGGCGCTTGAAGGGTACGACCAGCACCAGGCCGGCGACGAAGCCGCCGATGTGCGCCCACCAGGCGACGCCGGCCTCGCCGGCCGTGTCGCCGGCCGCGGCGAACAGCTGCAGGCCGAACCAGAAGACCAGCAGCAGCCAGGCCGGGATGTAGAGCGGAATGAAGCCGATCGGCACCAGCACCTTGGACTTCGGGCTGAGCAGCAGGTAGGCGCCGAGCACGCCCGAGATCGCGCCGCTGGCGCCGATCATCGGCGTGCCGGGGTCGGAGGTGGTCGCGAACTGGGAGAGGGCGGCGACGACACCACAGATCAGATAGAAGGTTAGATATTTCCTGTGACCCATTGAATCTTCGACATTGTCGCCAAAGACAAGCAGGAATAGCATGTTGCCGATCAGGTGCATCCAGCCGCCGTGCAGGAACTGCGAGGTCAGCAGGGTCAGCCAAGCCGGCGCATGAACGACGCCGGCCGGCAGCTGGGCGTCGCCGGTCAGCAGCGCCGGCACCATGCCGAAGCCGTAGATCGTCTGGACGTAGTGCGCCTCGTCGCCGCCGATCTGGTAGAGGAATGCGACCACGGACAGCAGGATCAGAGTCCAGTTGACCCAGGGATAGCGCAGGAAGGTGCGCTCGTTGGTGTCGTGAAGCGGCAGGAACATGGCCCAGGTGATGTGGGAGCGGCCGCCCGTCGCGGCCAGAAGGAATGTCTCGCGGTCCACAGGCTAGCCTGGATCGGCAACCTTTGCCCGGCCATTCCCCGCGCAGGCGGGAGCGGGTCCGGGATTGCGGGCTACTCAAGTACGCACCAGACCGGCACGTGGTCGGAGGCCTTCTCGCGGCCGCGCACCTCGCGGTCGATGCCGGAGGCCGAAAGGCGGTCGGTAGCCTGGGGCGACAGCAGCAGGTGGTCGATGCGGATGCCTTCGTCGGCCTGCCAGGCGCCGCGCTGGTAGTCCCAGAAGGAATAGCGGTGCGGCTCGCCATGCAGCGCCCGGAAGGCGTCGGTGTAGCCGAGCCAGAGCAGGCGCCGGAAGGCGCGGCGGGTCTCCGGCAGGAACAGCGCGTCGCCGGCCCAGGCGGCCGGGTCGTGGCAGTCCTCGGGCTCGGGGATGACGTTGTAGTCGCCGCCCATCACGACCGGCCGCTCGTCGGCCCGCAGCTGCTCGGCGCGCGCCGCCAGGCGCGCCATCCAGGCCAGCTTGTAGTCGTACTTCTCGCCGGGCGCGGGATTGCCGTTCGGCAGGTAGAGGCAGCAGACCCGCACGCCGAAGGTCGTCGCCTCGAGGTAGCGGGCGTGCGCGTCCGCCTCGTCGCCCGGCAGCCGCTGGCTGACCTCCTCGAGCGGCTGCTTCGAGAGGATCGCCACGCCGTTGTAGCTCTTCTGGCCGTGCACCGCGCGGTGATAGCCCAGCGCCTCGATCTCGAAGTGCGGGAAGGCCTCGTCCTGGCACTTGGTCTCCTGGAGCAGCACGACGTCGGGCTCGGCCTGCTTCAGCCAGTCCAGCACGTTGGGCAGGCGCGCCTTGATCGAGTTGACGTTCCAGGTGGCGATCTTCGGCATGGGGATGGTCTTTCCGGGTCGCGGGCGGGCGGGAGCGGGGCCCTTCTTAGCCGATTGCGCGGCGCCGTTCAGCCCCGCGCGTCGGCCTTCGGCGCGTCCGGCCCCGCGGTAGGGGCCTGCAGCACCGGCTCGGCGCGCAGACGCGGCACCGCGAAGTCGAGGAAGGCGCGCAGCCTGGCGCCGGCGCGGCGGCCCTCCGGATGGACCAAGTGCACCGGGATCTCCGTCGTCTGCAGCTCCGGCAGCACCAGTTCGAGCCGTCCGTCGGCGAGCTCGGCGGCCGCCTGGTAGGATAGCACGCGGGCCAGGCCCTGCCCGTCGACTGCGGCGGCGACCGCGACCTCGGCCGTGTTGACGCTGAGCGGCGCCGTCGGCCGGAGCGAGCGGCGGCCGGCGCCACTCCCGAACAGCCAGTCGCGCACCATGCCCTCGCGGTCGAAGACGATCGCCTGGTGATCCGCCAGGTCGTCCAGGCTGCGCGGGCGGCCGCAGCGGGCGAGATAGGCCGGCGAGGCGACGAGCTGCGGTCTCAGCGTGCCGACGCGCAGGGCGCTCAGCCCCGAATCCGGCAGCTCGGCGATGCGCAGCGCGACGTCCTGGCCCTCCTCGATCAGGTCGACCACGCGGTCGAGCAGCAGCAGGCGCACCGAAACCTCCGGGAAGGCCCGGCGGAAGGCGAAGACCAGCGGGGCGACGTGCCGCCGGCCGAACAGGACCGGCGCGGTCACCGCCAGGGTGCCGCGCGGATCGCTCTGGGCGCCGGCCGCCGAGGCTTCGGCCTCCTCCAGCTCGGCGATGATGCGCCGGACGTCGGCCAGGAAGCGCTGCCCCGCCTCGGTCGGCCGGACGATGCGCGTCGTGCGGTGCAGCAGCCGGGCGCCGAGCCGCGCCTCCAGGGCCGCGACCGCCCGCGTCACCGCCGGCGGCGACAGGCCGAGCCGGCGCGCTGCAGCAGCGAAGCCGGCCTGCTCGGCGACCGCGACGAAGATGCGCAGGCTGTCCAGGCGGTCCATGGGAATTATTCCGCAGACTGGAACAGTCTCTTGTCAATCCTCGCCATTCCAGCGGAGTGGGGAAGGGCGCATCTATCGACGTACCCGCCAACGAGGAGGACGCCATGGCCATAGAGACCGACGTCGCCGGGACGCTCTCGCCGATCCGGTTGCACGACTTCGCCCTGTCCGGCCACGCCCACCGCGTGCGCCTGTTCCTTTCGCTGCTCGGCCTGCCGCTCGAGATCGTCCCGATGGGCCTCGCCGGCGGCGCGCAGAAGCGCCCCGCCTTTCTGGCGATCAACGCCTTCGGGCAGGTCCCGGTGATCGAAGACCCGAACGGCGCCGGTCCGGGCGGCGAGCCGCTGGTGCTGGCCGACAGCAACGCCATCCTCGTCTATCTCGCCGGGCGCTACGACCCGAGCGGACGCTGGCTGCCGCGCGAGCCACTGGCGGCGGCGCGGGTCCAGCGCTGGCTCTCGGTCGCCGCGGGGCAGCTCAACGACGGCGCGGCCCGCGCCCGCATCCTCACCCTCTTCGGGCGACCCGGCGACCTGGAGCAGGCTCGGCAGATCGGCCGCGACCTCTTCGGCGTCATGGAGCGGGAGCTCGGCGGCTCAGCCTTCCTCGCCGGCGAGGCGCCGACCATCGCCGACCTCGCGTTCTACGGCTACACGGCCCACGCGCCCGAGGGCGGCATCCCGCTCGAGCCCTTCCCGCGAATCCGGGCGTGGCTGGCGCGCATCGAGGCGCTGCCCGGCTTCCTCGCCATGCCGCGCTCGGCGGTGCCGGCGTAGGGGCGGTCTTCTGTATCGCTGGTCGCCGCGGCGTGGAGGAGCTGTCCACGATGTCCCCGGACGCCCGGGCTCGTTTGTCCCCAGGAGAACCGCCATGGACGTGATCGAGAGCGATTCCCCCTTTCATGCCGGCGAGCGGGCGGCCCAGGCCCGCGCCGGCGTGCGCGAGCGCACCGAGCGCCAGGGCCGGCGCATGATCCGCGGCTTCCTCACCGAGCAGCACCGCCTGTTCTTCGCCCAGCTGCCCTTCCTGCTGGTCGGCGCTCTCGACGCCGAGGGCCAGCCTTGGGCGACGCTGGCGAGCGGGCGCCCCGGCTTCCTGTCGTCGCCCGACCCGCAGAGGCTGGTCGTCGAGGCGCGGCCGCTCGGCGAGGCGGCGCTGGGCTTGGCGCTGGCGCCGGGGGCGCCGCTCGGGCTGCTCGGCATCGAGCTGGCGACGCGGCGGCGCAACCGGGCCAACGGCCGGGTCCTGGCGAGCGAGCCGGCCGGCTTCGCGCTCGCGGTCGAGCAGGCCTTCGGCAACTGCCCGCAGTACATCCAGGTGCGCGAGCCGCTCGCCGCGCCGGCGGCGATGCCGCGCGACGGCGGGCGCGAGGGCGCGAGCCTGTCGGTGGCGGCGCGCGCGGCGCTGGCGGCGGCCGATACCCTCTTCCTCGCGACCGCCTCGGCGGCGCCGCGCGC
Organism: Tistlia sp.; assembly: GCF_040905785.1. Taxonomy (NCBI): domain Bacteria; kingdom Pseudomonadati; phylum Pseudomonadota; class Alphaproteobacteria; order Rhodospirillales; family Rhodovibrionaceae; genus Tistlia; species Tistlia sp. Next base: position 83,877 of record NZ_JBBDQW010000045.1, on the reverse strand, counting down.
GGGGGTCGGCGATCCGCGCGAAGGGCTCGACGTCTCGCACCGCGGCGGCCGGCCCGGCTTCCTGCGGGTCACCGATGCGGCGGACGGCGGCTCCCTGGTGACGCTGCCGGACTTCCGCGGCAACTTCGCCTTCAACACCCTGGGCAACCTTGCGGTCGAGCCGCGCGCGGGGCTGCTGGTGCCGGTCTTCGCGAGCGGCGACCTGCTGCTGCTCGCCGGTACCGCCGAGGTGCTGTGGGACGAGCCCGAGATCGCGCGCTTCGCCGGCGCCGAGCGGCTGCTGCGCTTCCGGGTCGGGCAGGGGCTGTGGATCGGGCAGGGCCTGCCGGCGCGCTGGACGCCCGCCGTCGAGGCGCCGCAACTTGCGGCGACCGGCGCCTGGGACGAGGGCTACTCCAGCAGGTCGTAGTGGAAGACCTTGGAGATGATCTGCCAGCGGTCCTCGACGAAGATGAAGGTCAGGAGGTCGGTGAAGTACTTCGGCCCGATCGCGCAGTGCACGCGGGCGAGCGCCGTGACCGGTCCGGCGAACTCGATCGAGACGATCTGGTCCCGGCGCGTCTCCTGGCGGCTGGCCGGCGCGACGCGCTCGCGGACGATCGGCAGGTATTCCTCCATGCCCAGGTGCACGAGCGGCCCGCCGCCGGGGCAGTCGGTCGCGCAGGCGTAGCGCGCCTGCGGGTGGAAGACCCGGGCCAGCAGCTCGGTGTCGCCATTGTAGAGGCCGTCGAAGTAGTCCTGCAGCACTGCCGCCATGGCGGCGTAGCGGTCGTCCATCGGTCCTGCCTTCCCCTGCTCGTCGCTCCCGCGCCGGTTTCGGCGCGGCCCGATTCTTAGCGGGGAAGCCGGGACGGCGAAAGCGCCACTTCAGATCGCGAAGGAGGAGCCGCAGCCGCAGGAGGAGGAGGCGTTGGGGTTCTGGACTTTAAAGTAGGCGCCCATCAGGTCCTCGACGAAGTCGATCTCGCTGCCCTTGAGCAGTTCCAGCGAGACCTCGTCGATCACGACCCGGGCGCCGCCGCGCTCGAACAGGCGGTCGTCCTCGCCGGTCGTCTCGTCGAAGTCGAAGCCGTACTGGAAGCCCGAGCAGCCGCCGCCGGAAACCGAGATGCGCAGCATCGGCCGGCCGCCTTCCTGGGCGGCCAGATTGGCGATGCGCCGGGCGGCGTTCTCGGTGATGCCGAAGTCCTCGAGGCTCTCGATCGTGCTCATGGTCGCTGGTCCCTCGTTCTGCACATCCGAATGTAGTGCAGCGAGGCCTTCGCCGGAAGGGGGGCGCCCATTTGCCATGGGTTCCGCCCCGCCGGCTCTGCTACAAGGCGGGCACCATGGTCCAGACCAGCTCTCCCCACGCGCCGCGCGGCCGGGCGCCCTATGCCTGCCGGCCGGAGGACAGCCGCGGCCGGCTGCACCGCGAGGCCGAGAGCGCGACGCGCAGCGCCTTCCAGCGCGACCGCGACCGCATCGTCCACGCCGGCGCCTTCCGCAAGCTGCAGTACAAGACCCAGGTCTTCGTCTACCACGAGGGCGACTACTACCGCACGCGCCTGACGCACTCGCTGGAGGTCGCCCAGATCGCCCGCTCGCTGGCGCGCGCCCTCGGCCTCGACGAGGACCTCGCCGAGGCGCTGGCGCTGGCCCACGACCTCGGCCATACGCCCTTCGGCCACGCCGGCGAGCGCTCGCTGCGCGAGGCGATGCGCGAGCTCGGCGGCTTCGACCACAACGAGCAGGCATTCCGCGTCGTGACCAGGCTGGAGGCGCGCTACGCCGAGTTCGACGGCCTCAACCTGACCTGGGAGACCCTGGAGGGCCTGGCCAAGCACAACGGGCCGCTGAGCGCGCCGCGCGACAGCCTGGCGCGCTTCTGCGAGGCCTTCGACCTGGAGCTCGCCGGCCACGCCTCGGCCGAGGCGCAGGTCGCGGCGCTGGCCGACGACATCGCCTACAACAACCACGACATCGACGACGGCCTGCGCGCCGGCCTGCTGGAGATCGAGGAGCTGCGCGCGGTGCCGCTGGTCGGCGCGGTCCTGGAGGAGGTCGAGGGCGCCTACCCGGCGCTCGAGCGCGGCCGGCTGATCCACGAGACGGTGCGCCGGCTGATCGGCCTGATGGTCGACGACCTGCTGCGCGAGACGCGCCGGCGCCTCGCCGAGGCGGCCCCCGACAGCGCGGCGGCGGTGCGCGCCCTGGGCCGGCCGGTGGTTGCCTTCTCGGAGGACATGCGGCAGAAGGAGCGCGCCCTGCGCCGGCTGCTGTACGAGCGGGTCTACCGGCACTACAAGGTCAACCGCATGACCCAGAAGGCCGAGCGGGTCGTGGGCGAGCTCTTCGCGCTCTACCTGGAGCGCCCGGACTGCCTGCCGGACGCCTGGCAGGCCGCGGTCGCCGAGGCCGAGGCGGCCGCCGGTGGCGCGGCCGGGCAGGCGGGCCGGCAGGGCCGCGCCCGGGTCGTCGCCGACTACATCGCCGGCATGACCGACCGCTACGCCCTGGAGGCCCACGAGAAGCTCTTCGACCCCTATTCGCGCCTGTAGGCGGCAGGTGCCCTGCCGAGCTTCGCCCTTCGACAGGCTCAGGGTGACGCCCGGCCCGAGGGTTGGCGCCTACAGTTCCGTCGCTTCATGGTGAGCCTGTCGAACCATGAAGCGCTCATCAGGCAGACGGTAATCTTCAAGAAGAAAAATGAACATTTTCAAAGACTTTCAGGTACGAATTGAGTCGATGCTTAAGGCTCTGGCCGCCGAAGGCGCGCTGCCGGCGGGACTCGACCTGACGCGCGTCACGGTCGAGCCGCCGCGCGATCCGGCGCATGGCGATATGTCGACCAACGCCGCCATGGTACTGGCCAAGCCGGCCGGGCTGAAGCCGCGCGACCTGGCCGGGCTGCTGGTCGAGCGCCTGGCGCGCGAGCGCGGCGTCGTCGACCTGGCGGTCGCCGGCCCGGGCTTCGTCAACTGGCGCCTGGAGGACCCGCTGTGGCAGGGCCAGCTGGCGACCATCCTTGAGGCCGGCGAGGCTTTCGGCGAGAGCGCCCTCGGCGCGGGCCGCAAGGTCAACGTCGAGTACGTCTCGGCGAACCCGACCGGGCCGCTGACCGTCGGCCACGCGCGCGGCGCCGTGGTCGGCGACGCGCTGGCGGGGCTGCTCGCCAAGGCCGGCTTCGACGTCACCCGGGAGTACTACATCAACGACGCCGGCAACCAGGTCGACGTCCTCGCGCGGACCGCGCACCTGCGCTACCGCGAGGCCCTGGGCGAGGCGATCGAGGCGATTCCCGCCGGCCTCTATCCGGGCGAGTACCTGAAGGAGGTCGGCCGGGCGCTGGCCGAGCGCGACGGCGACCGCTGGCTCGGCCGCGAGGAGGCCGACTGGCTGGCGCCGGTGCGGGCCTTCGCCATCGAGCGGATGATGGCGCGGATCCGCCAGGACCTGGCGGCGATCGGTGTCGAGCAGTCGGTCTTTGCCTCGGAGCGCGCCCTGGTCGAGAAGGGCGCCGTCGAGGCGGTCTTCGAGAACCTGGAGCGGCGCGGCCTGCTCTACGTCGGCACCCTCGAGCCGCCCAAGGGCAAGACCCCCGAGGACTGGGAGCCGCGGCCGCAGACGCTGTTCCGGGCCACCGACTTCGGCGACGACGTCGATCGGCCGCTGAAGAAGTCCGACGGCTCCTGGACCTACTTCGCCAACGACATGGCCTACCACCTGGACAAGTTCCGGCGCGGCTTCGCGACGCAGATCGACGTCTGGGGCGCCGACCACGGCGGCTACATCAAGCGCATGCAGGCCGCGGTCCAGGCGCTCAGCGAGGGCGACGCGCGCCTGCACATCGTGCTCTGCCAGCTGGTCAAGCTGTCCCGCGGCGGCGTCGAGGTGAAGATGTCGAAGCGCGCCGGCACCTTCGTCACCCTCTCCGAGGTGACCGAGGAGGTCGGCAAGGACGTGCTGCGCTTCATCATGCTGACCCGCAAGCACGACGCGCCGCTCGACTTCGACCTGGCCAAGGTCCTGGAGCAGTCGAAGGACAATCCGGTCTTCTACGTCCAGTACGCCCATGCCCGCGCGCACTCGGTGCTGCGCCACGCCGCCCAGGCCTTTCCGGACCTGCAGCAGTCCGCGGAATCCCTGGCCCGCGGCCCCCTGCATCGCTTGACCGACTCGCATGAGCTTGGTCTGATCAAGCTGCTTGCCGGGTGGCCGCGCCTGGTCGAGTCGGCGGCCGAAGCCTACGAACCGCACCGCATCGCCTTCTACCTCAACGACGTGGCGGCGGCCTTCCACGGCCTCTGGACCAAGGGCAAGGACGAGACCAGTCTGCGCTTCCTGGTCGCCGACGACGCCGAGCTGACCGCCGCCCGGCTCGCGCTGCTCCGGGCGGTCGCCCTGGTGATCGCCTCGGGCCTCCGGATCTTCGGAGTCGAGCCGCTCGAGGAAATGCGCTGATGCCCTCCGACCGAATCAGGCAGAACGAGATGACCGGCGACCTCGGCCCCGACTACCTGAAGGGGCGCCGCGGCGCCGCCGGCAGCGACCTCGCGGGCCAGGGCTATGGGAACCAGGGCTTCGGGGGCGATCCCGAGGAGGGGCCGCGCCGCTCCCGCCTGCTGCCCCTGGTCATCGCCTTCTTCGCGCTCGCCGCCTTCGCCGGGATCGTCTGGTACGCCTACGAGTGGGGCGTCGGCGAGGTCGAGCCGGAGCACCTGCCGGTGGTCCAGGCGCCGAGCGGGCCGATCAAGGAGAAGCCGGCCGAGCCCGGCGGCCTGGAGGTGCCCTACACCGACTCGACCGTGCTCAACCGGACCGAGGGCGACACGGGCGGCAACCGGGTCGAGAGCCTGCTGCCGCCGCCGGAAGAGCCGGTCGAAGTGCCGCCCGCGCCGGTCGAGGTCCAGGCGCCGGAACCGCCCGGCGAGCCCGTGCCGGAGACCGCCGCCGACGCGCCGGCCGCGCAGGACGACCCGTCGGGCCTGCCGGACCTGCCGCAACCAGCGGAGAGCGAGACCTCGGCTTCGGAGGAGCGCGCGACCGAGCAGCCCGACCCGAGCGAGACGCCGCTTGCCGAGCAGCAGGTCGCCGAGCAGCCGGTGGTCGCGCCCGAGCCGGTCGCCGAGGCGCCGGCCGAGACCAGCGTCACCGCCGAGGAGGCGCCCGCGCAGCCGGAACCGGCCGCCACGCCCGAGGCCGCCCGGCCTGAGACGGCCCCGTCCGAGACCGTCACGGCCGAGACGGCCACCTCCGAGACGGCCACGTCCGAAGCCGCGACGCCCCCGGCCGAGTCGCCCGAGGCCGCGCCGGCCCCGGCACCCGCGGCGGGCCCGGTCGAGCCGGGCAGCTGGGTGATCCAGCTCGCGGCGCTGCGCCAGGAGGCGGCGGCCCGGCAGGAGTGGTCGCGCATCCAGCGCGCCAACGAGGCCCTGCTGGGCGCCATGCCGCTGCAGCTGGAGCGCGCCGACCTCGGCGCCCAGGGCGTCTACTATCGCATCCAGACCGGGCCGCTGCCGAACCGGGCCACGGCCCGGGATCTCTGCGCGCAGCTCAAGGCGGCCGGTCAGGACTGCATCGCCAAGCAGAGGTAGCCGTGGCCGAGCGCGCCCGGACGAGAGGCACGAGCGAGAGCGCGAGCGGCGGCGGGCGCGCCTGGTACGGCGCGCGCACGACGGCGACGATCGTCGGCTGCGAGGGCCTGAGTCTGTCCGCCGAGGAGCGGCGGCTCTTCGCCGAGTCCGACCCGCTCGGCTTCATCCTCTTCGCCCGCAACGTCGACTCGCCGGGGCAGGTCGCGGCGCTGGTCGCGGCGCTGCGCGAGGCGGTCGGCCGGGAGGCGCCGGTGCTGATCGACCAGGAGGGCGGCCGGGTCCAGCGCCTGAAGCCGCCGCACTGGCGCCAGGCGCCGCCGGCCGAGCGCTTCGCCGAGCTCCACGGCCGCGACCCCGGCCGCGCGCTCGAGCTGCTGCGCCTCAACGTGCGGCTGATCGCGGCCGAGCTCGCCGAGCTCGGCATCGACGTCGACTGCCTGCCCTGCCTCGACCTGCGCCTGCCCGAGGGCCACGGCGTGATCGGCGACCGCGCCTACGGCAGCGACCCGGCGGCGGTCGCCGCCCTCGGCCGCGCCGCCTGCGAGGCCCTGCTGGCCGGCGGCGTGCTGCCGGTCGTCAAGCACCTGCCGGGCCACGGCCGGGCGACCGCCGACAGCCACCTCGAGCTGCCGCGCGTCGAGACCGACCTGGAGACGCTGCGCGCGACCGACCTCGCGCCCTTCCGCGCGCTCGCCGACCAGCCGCTCGGCATGACCGCCCACATCGTCTTCGCCGCGATCGACGCCGAGCGCCCGGTGACGACCTCGCCGGTCGCGCTCGAGCGGCTGATCCGGCAGGAGATCGGCTTCGACGGCCTGCTGATGTCCGACGACCTCTTCATGGAGGCGCTCGAGGGCAGCCTGCCGGAGCGCGCCGCCGCCTCGGTGGCGGCCGGCTGCGACTGCGTGCTGGTCTGTCACGGCTCGGTCGCCGAGCGGCGCGCGGCGATCGAGGCGAGCGGTCTGCTGGGCGAAGCGGCGCGGGCGCGCGCGTCGCGCGCCGCGGCCTGCCTGCGGGCGCCCGAGCCCTTCGACCGGGCGGCCGCGCTCGCCGCCCTCGGGGAGGCGTTGGCGTGAGCGGCCTCGAGTTCGCCGAGGACAGCGCGGCGCCGAAGCCGCTGGTCGAGCGGCTGGTCGTCGACGTCGAGGGCTACGAGGGCCCGCTCGACCTGCTGCTCGAGCTGGCCCGCGACCAGAAGGTCGACATCACCAAGATCTCGATCCTGGCGCTCGCCGAGCAGTACCTCGCCTTCATCCAGGAGGCGCGCAAGGTGCGCCTGGAGCTCGCCGCCGACTACCTGGTGATGGCGGCCTGGCTGGCCTACCTGAAGTCGCGCCTGCTGCTGCCCTCCCCCGAGCCCGACGGCGAGGAGCCGAGCGGCGAGGAGCTGGCCGCGGCCCTGCGCTTCCAGCTGCAGCGCCTGCAGGCCCTGCGCGACGCCGGCCAGAAGCTGGTCGCGCTGCCGCAGCTCGGCCGCGACACCTTCGGGCGCGGCGAGCCGGAGCGGGTGCGCACGCGCGAGACGGTGGTCCACGAGGCGACGCTGTACGACCTGCTGACCGCTTATGGGCGGATCCGGCGCAAGCCGGGCGAGCACAATCTGCGGATCGCCCGCATCGACCTCTACTCGGTCGAGGAGGCCGTCCAGCGCCTGACCGCCATGCTCGGCGAGATGCCGAGCTGGCGCACCCTGGCCGCCTTCCTGCCGCCGCTGCCCGGCGCGAGCGACCCGCTGGCCTCGCGCTCCGCGCTCGCGGCGACCTTCGTCGCCAGCCTCGAGCTGTGCAAGCGCGGCCTGCTGGACCTGCGCCAGGAGCGCAGCTTCGCGCCGATCTTCCTGCGCTCCCGCCCCGAGGGGGAACGCGACGCGGGCGAGGAGGCCGGCGACCCGGCGGCGCCGGAGCAGGGGCGGTGAGCGAGGATCGCTTCCAGCGCCTGCGCCTGCTCGAGGCGCTGCTCTTCGCCGCCTCGGAGCCCCAGGCGCCGGCGGTGCTGGCCCGCCACTTCCCCGAGGACACCGCGCTGGACAGCCTGCTCGAGGAGCTGCAGGAGCGCTACGCCAACCGCGGCGTCCACCTGGTCCGCCTCGGCGAGCGCTGGGCCTTCCGCACGGCGCCGGACCTCGCGGGCGCCTTCGAGCTCGAGCGCACGACGACGCGCAAGCTGACCCGCGCCGCCATCGAGACCCTGGCGATCGTTGCCTACCACCAGCCGGTGACCCGCGGCGAGATCGAGGAGCTGCGCGGCGTGGCGCTGTCCAAGGGCACGCTCGACACGCTGCTCGAGGCCGGCTGGATCCGCCCGCGCGGCCGGCGCCGGAGTCCGGGCAAGCCGGTCACCTGGGGCACCTCCGACGCCTTCCTCGAGCACTTCGGCCTGGAAAGCCTCGACAGCCTGCCCGGGATCGAGGAGCTCAAGGCCGCCGGCCTGCTCGATTCCCGGCCGGCCGTGACGATCCTGGGCGAGCGCGGCCTGCTGCCGCCGCCGAGCGGCCTGAAGCGCGAGGAGGGCGAGGACGAGGAGGACGAGGACGAGGAGGACGAGGACCCGCTCGGCGCCGACTTCGGCGAGGACCTGCTGCCCGAGGAGGCGGCCGAGCTGCCCGGCGAGGTCCCGCCCGGGGAGGAGGAGCGGTGACGCGGTCCGGCGGAGTGCCGTGGATCCCGGATCGCAAGGCTCGCCACCCGAAAGCCTGACGGCTTTCGGGCTCGCCTAACGTCCGGGATGACGGGGAAAGGGCGCCCGTGAATCCTCTACCCTCCGGGGAGAGGGTGCCGAGCGGAGCGAGGCGGGCGAGGGGACGCCGCCGCACTTCCGTTGCCTTTGGGCGGGCGGGGCACTAGCTTCGCGACCTCGTCGCATTCTCAGTCGCGCACCACGAAAGCCCGCACCGCCGCCATGGCCGCCCTCGACTTCGAGTCCGTCAGCCACCACTACGGCCGCCTGCGCGCGCTCGACCGGCTGTCGCTGAGCGTCGGCGAGGGCGAGGTCGTCTGCCTGCTCGGCCCCTCGGGCTGCGGCAAGACGACGGCGCTGCGGCTCGCCGCCGGCCTGGAGGAGCTGCAGACCGGGCGCGTCCTGATCGGCGGGCAGGTCGTCGCCGACGCCGAGCGGGACCTGCCGCCCGAGGCCCGCGACGTCGGCCTGATGTTCCAGGACTACGCCCTCTTCCCGCACCTGCGCGTCCTGGAGAACGTCGCCTTCGGCCTGAGGCGGCGGTCCGCCGCCGAGCGCGAGCGGCTGGCGCTCGAGGCCCTCGAGCGCGTCGGCCTCGCCGACTACGCGCGGGCCTACCCGCATACCCTGTCGGGCGGCCAGCAGCAGCGCGTCGCCCTGGCCCGCGCCCTGGCGCCGGGGCCACGCCTGCTGCTGCTCGACGAGCCCTTCTCCGGGCTCGACCAGCGGTTGCGCAACGAGATCCGGGACAGCACCCTGCACCTGGTCAAGGCGAGCGGCGCGGCGACCCTGATGGTCACCCACGAGCCGGAGGAGGCCATGTTCATGGCCGACCGCATCGTCCTGCTGCGCGGCGGCCGCCTGGTCCAGGCCGGCACCCCGGTCGAGTGCTACTTCCGGCCGGTCGACGCCTTTGCCGCGGCCTTCTTCGGCGAGGTCAACCGGCTGTGGGGGCGGGTCGAGGGGGGTCGCGTGCGCACGCCGCTCGCCGCGCTCGATGCCGGCGGCCTGCCGGAGGGGGCAGAGGTCGAGGTGCTGGTCCGACCGGAAGGCCTGCGGCTGCTGCCGCCGGGGGCGGCGGGGGGCGCGCCGGGGGAGCGCTCGGACGGCCTCGGGGACCTCGAGGCCCGCGTCATAGCCGCGCGGCTGCTCGGCCGTACCAGCCTCGTGCACCTCAGCCTGCAGCCGGCGGAGGGCGCGGCGTTGCACCTCCACGCCCGCGTGCCGGGGCGCTTCCTGCCCGACGACGGCGACCTCTTCTCGCTCGCCCTCGATCCGGCGCAGGTCTTCGTGTTTCCGGCCACAGGGCCCATATCAGTGCAGGGCGCAACGGGCGCGGCCGGGGCGGAGGCCACCGGCGAGGCCGTTCCGGAGGGCGGCGCTGCCGTCGCGGAGACGCCCTGAGCCGGGCCGTTCCGGGCGACAGCCGGGTCGGCGAAGGCCTGGGGCGCTTACCGGCGCGCCCGATCACCTGTCGTTGCTTGGGGCGGGCGTTTTTGCGATAGTCCGCCCCCAACGACAGCCCTGGTACTTCGGCAATACGAGGAGAGCGCCCGGCATGGGTAGTTTCAGCATCTGGCACTGGCTCATCGTTCTCGCGGTGGTCGTGCTTCTGTTCGGCGGCGGCGGCAAGATCCCGCGCCTGATGAAGGACGTCGGCACGGGCATCAAGCAGTTCAAAACCGGCCTGAAGGACGACGACAAGAAGGCCGACGGCGACGGCGACGGGGACGACGACGCCAAGGCGATCGGCAAGGACAGCGCGGCAGCCTCTTCGACGGTCGCCCCGAGCGAGAACAAGAAGGCCGCAAACGGCTGATGTGATGCGCGGTCGCGGGGCAGCAGCTTCCGCGCCGAGCCAGGAACGACTTCGCGATGCTCGACATCGGGTGGACGGAGATGGCGGTCATCGCCTTCGTGGCGCTGATCGTCATCGGTCCCAAGGATCTGCCAACGGCGATGCGGGGCGTCGCGAAATGGGTGCGCAAGGCGCGCTCCCTTTCGCGCGAGTTCCAGTCGGGCCTCGACGAGATGATGCGCGAGACCGAGCTGGACGAAGCCAAGAAGTCCATCGAATCGGTGCGCCGCTACCGGGTCGACGACCTCGTCGAGAAGGAGGTCGACCCCACCGGCTCGGTCAAGCGCGACCTCGAGGAGATCGAGGACGAGGCGCAGGACCGCCGCACGGCGACCGCCGCGCCGGCGCGCAGCACCCCTGCCGCGGACGCCGCGAAGAAGGCGGGCGAGACCGGATCTGGCGAGACGGAGTCGGGCGGGCCGGGTAAGTCGGGGAACGGCACCGGCAAGCCGGCCGGCGCGGGCCGCAGCGTCAGCCATCCCGCCCAGATGGCCCCCGGCAATTCCGTGAGGCCGCCCGCGGCCTCCGGCACGGCCGAGGCATCCGCAAAGGCTCCCGCTCCCAGCCCTGCAGCCTCCAAGCCGGCAGCCTCCAAGCCGGCAGCCTCCAAGCCCGCCGCTTCCAAACCGGCTGCTGCCAGGACGAGCGCCGCTAAGCCGGCGAGCAAGCCCTCGGCAAGCAAGTCGGGCGCCACCAGGACGGGTTCGACCCGCAGCGGCGCGGGCGCGACGAAGGCGGCGCCGAAGACCAAGGGCACGAAGCCGGCGGGCGGCGGCGCGTCGGGCAAGTCCCAGGGGCCGGGCTCGGGAGCCGCTGAATGAGCGCCGGGGACGAGGCCGTCGAGGGCAACAAGATGCCCCTGCTCGATCACCTGATCGAGCTGCGCCAGCGCCTGTTCTACAGCATGATCGGGCTGGTGGTGGCCTTCGTGGTCTGCTTCTACTTCGCCCAGGACCTCTACAACTTCCTGGTCCAGCCGCTGGCCAACCTGCTGCTCGACCAGGGCACCGAGGTCAACGGCGTCTACATGCAGCCGGAGAACCAGCCGCCGCCGCGGATGATCTTCACGGACCTGACCGAGGTCTTCTTCACCTACATCAAGGTCGCCTTCTTCTTCGCGGCCTTCATCATGTGCCCGCTGTTCCTGGCCCAGCTCTGGCTGTTCATCGCGCCGGGCCTCTACAGGAACGAGAAGCAGGCGCTGGCGCCCTTCCTGATCGCCTCGCCGCTGCTGTTCCTGCTCGGCGCCTCGCTGGTCTACTTCGTCATCCTGCCCTTCGCCTGGGACTTCTTCCTGCAGTTCCAGACCCCCGGCGGCGAGGACACCCTGGCGATCCAGCTCGAGGCCAAGGTCGCCGAGTACCTCTCGCTGACCATGAAGCTGCTCTTCGCCTTCGGGCTCTGCTTCCAGCTGCCGGTGATCATGACGCTGCTGGCGCGCGTCGGCCTGGCCAGCTCCCAGGGCATGCGCGAGAAGCGCAAGTACGCCATCGTCGGCGTCTTCGTGGTCGCGGCGATCTTCACGCCGCCGGATCCCCTGAGCCAGATCAGCCTCGCGATCCCGATCATCGGCCTCTACGAGATCTCGATCCACATGGCGCGCCTGGTCGAGAAGAAGCGCGCCGAGCGCGAAGCCGAGCTCGACCGCGAGCTGGACGAGTAGGCCCGCCGGCCGCCCGCGCGGACGCAAGGTCGCCAGGCGGAACTCCTCGGGCCGCCAGGGCCTTCCTGCCCCGGAGAAGGGTTCGAGGAGGTCGGATGGACAGGGAACGCGCAGCCGCCTTGCGCGCCGCCTTCGGGCTGGCGGGCCAGGTCGCGCTGGTCACCGGTGCGGCCAGCGGTCTCGGCCGGGCCAGCGCGCTCGCGCTCGGCGCCGCCGGCGCCCGCGTCGCCCTCGACCATCTGCCCGGCGAGGAGGCGGCGGCCGAGGCGGCCTGCCGCGAGATTGCCGCGCTCGGCGGCGAGGCCGTCGCCCTGGCCGCGGACGTCAGCCGCGAGCAGGAGGTCGAGCGGCTCTTCGCCGGGACGCTCGAGCGCTTCGGCGACCTGCACATCCTGGTCAACAACGCCGGGCTGCAGCGCGGCGCGCCCTTCCAGGACATGACCCTGGCGCAGTGGCAGAAGGTCATCGACGTCAACCTGACCGGCCAGTTCCTCTGCGCGCGCGCCGCCGTCCGCCACTTCCTGGCGCGCGGCCCCCAGCCGGCGGTCTCCAGCGCGCTCGGCAAGATCCTCTGCATCAGCTCGGTCCACGAGCGCATTCCCTGGGCCTTCGAAGCCAACTACGCGGCCTCGAAGGGCGGCGTCTCCCTGCTGATGCAGTCGCTGGCCCAGGAGTTCGCGCCGAGCCGCATCCGGGTCAACGCGATCGCCCCCGGCGCCATCCGCACGCCGATCAACCGCACGGCCTGGGACAGCCCCGAAGCGCTCGACCGGCTCCTGGCCCTGATCCCCTATGGCCGCATCGGCGAGCCGGACGAGGTCGCCGGGACGGTGCTGTGGCTGGCCTCGGACCTGTCGGACTACACGACCGGCGCGACCCTCTTCGTCGACGGCGGCATGGCGCTCTACCCCGGTTTCCGGGGGGCCGGATGAGCGCAGAGCGCACCAGCCCGCCGATCGAGCACTACGGCTTCATCGGCAACCTGCGCTCCTGCGCGCTGGTCGGCCGCGACGGCTCGATCGACTGGCTGTGCCTGCCGCGCTTCGATTCCGACGCCTGCTTCGCGGCGCTGCTCGGCGGCCCGGAGCACGGCCGCTGGCGGATCGCGCCCAAGGGGGAGGTGCTGCGCGTCGAGCGCCGCTACCTGCCGGACACGCCGATCCTCGAGACGGTCTTCGAGACCGCGGACGGCCGGGTCAGCGTTACCGACTTCATGCCGCTCGGCCCCGGCGACCCCTCGGACAGCCGCACCGGCGAGGTGGTCCGCCTGGTCGTGGGGCTCGAGGGCCGGGTCGAGATGGCCATGGAGCTGATCCTGCGCTTCGGCTACGGCCGCACCGTGCCCTGGGTGCGGCGGCGCGACTACGGCCTGCGCGCCGTCGCCGGGCCCGACGCCGTCGAGCTGGTGACGCCGGCGGGGCTCCGGGGCGAGGCCATGACGACCTGTGCCGACTTCCTGCTGGAGGCCGGCGAGACCATGCCCTTCACCCTGGCTTACCACCCCTCGATCGAGGAGCCGCGCTTCGTCGACGACCGCCGGGTCGTGCTACAGCGCACGGCGGTCTGGTGGCGGGAGTGGACCGGGCACTGCAAGCTGCCGGAGGGGGCGCCGCCGGCCTGGCGGGAGGCGGTCCAGCGCTCGCTGATCACGCTCAAGGCCATGACCTTTCAGCCGACAGGCGGCCTGGTCGCGGCGCCGACGACCTCGCTGCCGGAGCAGCTCGGCGGCAGCCGCAACTGGGACTACCGCTACTGCTGGATCCGCGACGCCACCCTGACGCTCTACGCCCTGGTCAACTCGGGCTACTTCGAGGAGGCGGGGGCCTTCCGCGACTGGCTGCTGCGCGCCGCCGCCGGCGATCCCGGCCAGCTGCAGATCATGTACGGCCTGCGCGGCGAGCGCCGCCTGACCGAGGTCGAGCTGCCCTGGCTGCCGGGCTACGCCGGCAGCCGGCCGGTGCGGATCGGCAACGGCGCCCACGACCAGCTGCAGCTCGACGTCTTCGGCGAGCTGATGGACTCCCTGCACCTGGGGCGCCGCTCCCACCTCGGCCACTACCAGGCGGCCTGGCGGCTGCAGCGCACCCTGCTCGAGCAGCTCCGCGAGCGCTGGCGCGAGCCCGACGAGGGCATCTGGGAGGTGCGCGGCGGCCGCCGCCATTTCACCTACTCGAAGATCATGTGCTGGGTCGCCTTCGACCGCGGCATCCGCGCCGCCGAGGAGTTCGGGCTGGAGGGGCCGGTCGAGGACTGGCGGGCGAGCCGCGCCGAGATCCGTGCCGACGTCCTGGCCCACGGCTACGACGCCGAGCGCAACACCCTGGTCCAGAGCTACGGCAGCGAGGCGCTCGACGCCGCCCTGCTGCTCGCCGCCGAGCTCGGCTTCCTGGAGGCGGAGGATCCCCGCTTCCGCGGCACCGTCGAGGCGATCGAGCGCGAGCTGCTGCACGAGGGCTTCGTGCTGCGCTACCGGCCCTCGGAGACCGACGACGGCCTGGCCGGCAGCGAGGGCAGCTTCCTGGTCTGCAGCTTCTGGCTGGTCGACGCCTACGTCCTGCTCGGCCGGCTCGAGGAGGCGACCGCGCTGTTCGAGCGGCTGCTGGCGGTGCGCAACGACCTCGGCCTGCTCGCCGAGGAGTACGATCCCCTGGCCCGGCGCCAGCTCGGCAACTTCCCGCAGGCCTTCTCCCACGTCGGCCTGGTCAACAGCGCCCACAACCTGCTGCGCGCCCGTGGGCCCGCCCGCCAGCGCGCCAACCACGGCAGCACGCCCTCCGCCGACGGCGAGCGGCCGCAGACGGGCGGCGTCGAGCGTCGCTGAGGCCAGCTTACCTCTCCCCGCCGGGGAGAGGTCGAAACCCGCGGTATTATGTAGCAAGCACACCAAGCCTGCTGCTGCCGGTCGGCCGGTAGGGCTTGAGCCATGAAGAGGCTCACGCTCGCCAAGGCGGCGGTGGCCGCGCTCGCGCTAGTCGGAATCGTTGCCGTCTGGACACGCGAAGAACCGTCCGTCTGGGAACTGACGGCCGACGCTGCTGAACAGCAGTCGGAAATTCGTGGAGTGCCCACCGTCTTCAAAGGCGGTCTCATACTCGATACGGCCGTAGGCGTAGAGTGCGAGGGCACCGGACTTCATCGGCTCCTTCCACTTCGCCCAGTCCTGGCGGTCGAGCACAAATTCGTCGAAGGACTCCTGGCCCGGCGCCAAGTCCGGCAGGCTGCGGGCCTGAAGGCCATCAACGCCGGGCACGTCTTCCGGGGCTCCGAACACATCGAATCCGTATCGCATCCGGCCCTTTCGAGAGGGAGTGGCGCCGCAGTTCTTGAAGACCATGCGAACTCTCGGCAAGACGCCGTAGACAGCCTCTGTCTCCATCTCCATCCGGTCCAGAACGACATAGGCGCGCAACTGCGCCATGCCGATGCTTCTCGTTACGGCGACAGTCTCATCGGCGGCGCGAGTGGCGTTCCTCGCCTCATCCACAGCGCTTCGCGCAGCGTTGGCGGCTTCCCTGGTGTAGTGGAGCGTCCGCTTGACCAGAACCACACCAACGAACGTGACGACCACAGACAGGGCGGCCGCAATGAGCATCGGGAGCGCCCAGCGAGCCATGGCCTTCTGGGCTTCCAAATCTTCTATTTCGCGCTTCTCCTGGCGCTCACGTGCGGCGTCGTCTTCCTCGGATACAAGCTCGCGGATAGCGGCCTCGATGCCTTGGAGCGCGGGCGCAAGGTTCGGGGCGCCTGCCGACTCTTGGGTAGTGTCCTGCTCGCCTGCGGCGTCGGCTTCTGGCTGCTCTACGGCGGCTTCTGGCTGGGCTCCGAGGGCCGGCTGTGGCGCCTCCTGAGCGCCGGCCTGCCCCCCGCACAGCAGCAGGAACGCGCCAGCCAAGGCTATCCGTCTGAATTCCCCCATGCCGCAGAGGATACGCAACTCCGGGCAGAACAGGTAGCGTTCGGACTCGCTACTGCTGGCGGGTCGGGTAGGATCGTATCGTGCAGATCAGGCAACTCATACGATTCGCCCTGTCGGCGCTTGCGGCGCCGCCGCTTGTCATTCTCTACCTCAATATCGAGAAGGTTGCTGAAGACCAGGGCTGGGATCGCATCCTGGTCAACATCTCCGGCATTGAGGAATGGCCAGTGACCGCGTTCCTCCTGCAGCCCTGGGCGGCCGTCGCCTCCCTTTGCTTTGTCTGCTTCGTGGCGGGGATATGGGCCGATACGCTCTTGAGGCGACTAGACCGAAGGGCTCCAACAAAGCAGCAGAGACTACAGAATTTGGGCCTTTCCCTGATTGCCCTATCTGAAGAGATAGAGCGGCAGCTAAGCTTGATTAATAGTGGAATTTACTACGCCACGAAAGCAAAAGTTCTGGTGATGGCAGAGTCTATGCGAAAGGAGGGCTTCCCTACTCCGAGGATAGACCCGGACAGAACGGATGAGCAGTATCTCCGATGGGTCCGATACGGGACTCTGATCGGAAATTATCTTGTGAATGGGCACGGGAAGGAAGCCAAGCGGCTCGCCAAGTCATTTCCGCAGGACGACTGGCCTGACCCACGACCCCAGCACCAACTAGACCGATCAGCCGCCGCTAATCGTAAGAGATCGGCATCCCAGCCCTTCTAAGCACTGGAGCAGAAAGGCAGCCGTGAACTTGCCCCGGCTTATCTTGTTCCGAAGGTTCCTTCCATCCTCCTGCACCCCGATTGCCGCCAGCCTCTCGACTAGCTGCGCGTAGGTGACGCCCTGCCGGGCCATCTCGCCGCGCACGATCCCGCGCGCCTTGGCTTCCCAATCCGTCCGCTCTGGCATGTCCGACGCTCCTATGATGATCGTTGTCATCATATAGCGTGCTATCGCACTTGACAAGGTGACGCAGTGTCACTATCTCTGATGCAGACGCACTGGAGATGATGACAAATGGCCCAACACTTCCTTCTCTCAGCGAAAGCCCGGGACCCTCAGCGTGGTCCAGGTCGCGCGCATGACCGAGGAAGAGGCTCGGGCCACCTTCCGCGCGATCCGCTGGGCCACCAGCGACGGCGACCCGGTTTGCCCCCGCTGCGGCTGCCTGGCCATCTACGAGTACGCCGCGCGCCCGATCTTCAAGTGCAAGGCTTGTGGGCATCAGTTCAGTGTCACCAGCGGGACGATCTTCGCCAGCCGCAAGCTGCCGGTGCGCGACTACCTGCTGGCCATCGCGATCTTTGTGAACGCCGCCAAGGGCATGTCGGCGCTCCAGCTCGGCCGCGATCTCGATGTGCAGTACAAGACGGCTTACGTGCTGGCCCACAAGCTGCGCGAGGCGATGGCTGCCGAGAACGAGACGATGACCCTGAGCGGCACCGTGGAAGTCGATGGCGCGTACTTCGGCGGCTACGCCAAGCCGGAGAACCGGAAGGCCGACCGCAAGGATCTCCGCTTCAAGGCCAACCAGACCGGCAAGCGCCGCGTCGTGGTCGTCATGCGCGAGCGCGGCGGGCGCACGCTGCCGTTCGTCTTCAACAGCGAGGGCCAGTCCCTCCCGACGATCCTGGCCCGCGTCGAGCCCGGCAGCACGATCCACGCTGACGAAGGCTCCGGTTGGGACGAGCTGCACACCCGCTACGAGATGCGCCGCGTCAACCACAGCGTCAGCTTCTACGACGAAGGCGCCTGCACCAATCAGGCCGAAAGCTACTTCTCCCGCCTGCGTCGCGCCGAGATTGGCCAGCACCACCACGTCTCCGGCCGCTACCTCGGCTTCTACGCTGGCGGGATGGCATGGCGCGAGGACAGCCGCCGTAAGGCCAACGGGGCGCTCTACTGATCGCCGCTGCGGCGTCGGCTCCGGTGTCCCGGCAGTGGAAGGGGTACTGGCAGCGGGAAAGCCGGGGTTGACTGCATAGCGAAGTTATCGAATTATACCCTATCTTAGCTATAACTAGGTAACTTCGATATGGACCCGATTCGAAATCCGTACGCGCCTGGGGCTGGGACACCGCCACCAGAACTTGCTGGCCGCTCTGATGAACTGAACACGGGCACGGTCGCTTTGCAGCGAATCGCAGCGCGCAAACCGACCCAAAGTCTTGTGCTTGTTGGCCTCCGGGGTGTCGGCAAGACCGTTCTCCTTAATAAGCTAAACAATTCCGCAGACGAATTGGGCTTTAAGTCGATCTTCATTGAGGCGCATGAAGGAAAGACGCTCCCGGAGCTTATGGTTCCCGGACTTCGGTCCATACTATATTCTCTAAGCACGATTGAAGATGCAAAAGATAAAGCTCGTCGTGGCTTCCGTGTCTTAAGAAGTTTCTTGGGAGGACTCAATGTCAAGATTGGAGAAATCGATATCGGCCTTAGTGTCGATCCGGAATCCGGCGTGGCGGACAGCGGCAGTATTGAAGCCGATCTGCCAGAGCTAATTTCTATTGTTGCAGAGGCCGCCCAAGCCGCCGGTAAACCAGTTTCCATATTTGTTGATGAATTGCAATATTTATCGCCAGAAGAATTTAGCGCCCTCATTATGTCTATACACAGAATAAACCAGAAATCACTGCCATTGCTTCTTATCGGCGCCGGCCTCCCTCAGATACATGGTCTCGCAGGGAATTCAAAATCGTACGCCGAGAGGCTGTTCCGGTTCCCGGAAATTGGTGCACTCGACGAGAAAGACGCTGTTGACGCGATTGCAAACCCAGCTAAGGACGAGGGGGTCTCTTTTCGCAGAGATGCAATAGAAAGAATACTATATTACACCCAACGGTATCCATACTTCCTCCAGCAGTGGGCATATGAATCCTGGAATGCTTCTGAATCAGAAGTTATCGATTCCGATACTGTGGAGCGCGCCACCATTTTAGCGGTCGAAGAATTGGACAGGAGTTTCTTTAAGGTTAGGTTTGATAGATGCCGACCTTCAGAGAAAAAATATATGCGAGCCTTGGCAGAACTCGGAGAAGGCACTCACCGGTCTGGTGACATAGCCGAGGCGCTGGGGGTGAGAGTTACCTCTGCTGCGCCTACGCGAAATGCTTTGATCCGGAAGGGAATGATCTATTCGCCCGCGCATGGCGATACCGCATTCACTGTCCCCCTCTTTGACCAATACATGCGGCGAGTAATGCCTGATTTCGGAAACTGAGAGGGTTAGCAGCTCTGAGGGCCAGCCATCACTTCCCACACCACCCCGCCACCTTCCGCCCGAACACGCCGTACCGCGCCCCCCGCGGCCTGCCGGTCCAGCGCCTTACAGACCCTCCGGTGAATGTCGAAGCGCGCTTCGGGTGCCATGCCCTTCCGATCCATGACGGCATTGCGAAGCTGCGGCGCCGTCTGGGGGCCACCCTCGCGTAGCAGCGTGAACAGCAGCCGCGTCAGCTCGCCGCGCTGGAACGTGCGCGGGCCGGGTGCGGATGGGTCTCTGTTCCGCGCTGGCCGTAGTGCCGACCAGCCGCAGCGTGCCGTCTATGTGGCCGAGCTGGTCCTGCAGGTCCGCAAGCCTGTCCTTGGCCTGCTCAATGTCCCCGAGGATGCGGGCGCGCTTGTCCATCAGCGCGGAGATGACGTGCGGCTCTCCCATCCCCCAAGCCTAGCGTTTCTGCGGCTTTCGGCCGATAGGCGGCTAGGTGTGCTTGCTACATAATACCGCGAAACCCGCCCTCGCGGGTTTCGGGTGAGGGGCGGGCACCGGCACCCGCGGAGCCCCCGCCGCCGCTACGACCGCGCGTCGTGGAAGATCAGGCCCAGGGTCATGCGGTGGCCCCGGCGCAGCGGGCTGACGCCGTGGCGCAGCTGGGCGCGATAGGCGCCGCGCGTGCCCTCGACCGGGCGCTCGGCGACCGGGAAGAGCACGGCCTCGCCCTGGCGCAGGGGCGCCACGCGGCCGATGGACTGGCGACGCGGGCGCTGCTCGACCAGCAGGAACTCGCCGCCCTCGAAGTCGCTCTCAGGCGACAGCAGGAGCGTCGCCTGCAGGGGAAAGACCAGCTCGCCGTAGAGGTCCCGGTGCAGGCAGTTGTAGTCGCCGGGGCCGTAGCGCAGCAGAAGCGGCGTCGGGCGCGTCTGGCCGGCCGCGTGGCAGCGCGCCAGGTAGTCGGCGTGGCGCGCCGGGAAGGATGGCCCCAGGCCCAGGCGCCGCCGCCAGGCTTCGGCGATCGGCGCCAGGCGCTCGTAGAGCGCGCTCCTCAGCGCCTCGACGAGGCCGGGCAGGGGGGCGTCGAAGTAGCGGTACTCGCCCTGGCCGTAGCCGTGGCGCGCCATCACGACGGTCTTGCGGAAACCCGCCGGCCGCTCGTAGAGCGCGGCCAGCTGCCGGCACTCGCCGGGCGTCAGCAGCGGGCCGGTCAGGCCGAAGCCCTGGGCGTCGAGCCCGGCCGCGAGCCCGGCCCAGTCCAGGGCCGCAACCCGCGCCGCCGCCGTCGATTCCTGTCGCATCCTCGTCTCCCTCGTCTCCCTCGTCCCGCCGGTCCGGCTCCGGCGCCCGGCCACTCGGGTCCGGTCTGCCACCTGGGGCGTGGCCGCGTCCCTCCGGATCTTGTGCGGCAGCGATGCTGGCACGGCCCTGCGCGACTCGGTAGCGCCGGGCGAGGCCGGGAATTGCGGCCGGGAATAGCGGCCGGGAATAGCGATTGAGGCGCTTGCCGGCGCCCGTTATATTCCGCGGGATATATCGAGGGGGAGCCGCCGACCCGTGCCGAGCCTGCAGCGCCGCCGTCTTCTCGCCCTCCTCTCGGGCGCGGGCCTCGCAGGCGCAGGCCTGCTCGGCCTGCCGCGGCCGGCTGCGGCGGAGGGCGGGCGGCCGCTGGTCGCCGCGGCCTCCGACCTGCAGTTCGTCCTGCCCGAGCTGGCCGCCGCCTTCGAGGCGGAGACGGGGGCGGCCGTGGAGCTCACCTTCGGCTCCTCCGGCAACATCGCTCGCCAGATCCGGCAGGGCGCGCCCTACCAGCTCTACCTCTCGGCCGACGAGGATTACGTGCTGGGCCTGGCGCGCGACGGCTTCACGCGCGGCGAGGGCAGGCTCTACGCCCTCGGCCGCCTGGCGCTGCTCGTGCCCGCCGGCTCGCCGCTCGAGGCCGACGGCTCGCTCGCCGACCTGGCGGCGGCCCTGCGGGACGGCCGCGTGACCCGCTTCGCCATCGCCAATCCCGAGCACGCGCCCTACGGCCGGCGGGCGGAGGAGGCGCTGCGGCACGCCGGGCTGTGGCAGGCGATCCGGCCGCGCCTGGTGCTCGGCGAGAACGTCGCCCAGGCCGCGCAGTTCGCGGTCTCGGGCAACGCCCAGGGCGGCCTGGTGGCCCATTCCCTGGCGCTGGCGCCGCGCATCGCCGCGCGCGGCGAGAGCGCCCTGGTCCCGGCCGAATGGCACTCGCCGCTGCGGCAGAGGATGGTGCTGCTGAAGGAGGCCGGGGCCGTCGCCGGGCGCTTCCACGACTACCTGTCGACCCCGGCGGCGCAGGCCACCCTCGGCAGGAACGGCTTCGTCCTGCCCGAGGGGACGCGCTGAGCGGCGGGAAGGAGGGGACGGGGTGGACTGGACCGCGCTCTGGCTGTCGCTTCGCCTGGCCGGCCTGACGGTGCTGATCCTGCTGCCGATCGGCATCGCGGCCGGGCGCTGGCTGGCCTACCGGGACTTCGCGGGCAAGGGCTTCGCCGAGGCGCTGGTCGCCCTGCCGCTGGTGCTGCCGCCGACGGTCTTCGGCTACTACCTGCTCGTCGCCTTCGGCGCGGCCTCGCCGATCGGGCGCTTCTGGGAGGCCGCCGTCGGCGGCCAGCTGGTCTTCACCTTCGAGGGGCTGCTGCTCGCCTCGATCGTCTTCAACCTGCCCTTCGCGATCCAGCCGATGCAGCGCGGCTTCGAGGCGATCCCGGCCGAGGTGCGTGCGGCGGCGGCCTGCTGCGGGCTGTCGCCCTGGCGCGCGCTGCTGAAGGTCGAGCTGCCGCTCGCCTGGCCGGGCGTGCTGACGGCGATGGTGCTGTCCTTCGCCCATACCCTCGGCGAGTTCGGCATCGTGCTGATGGTCGGCGGCTCGATCCCCGGCGAGACCCGGACCGTCGCGATCGCCATCTACGACCGCGTGCAGGCCTTCGACGACGCCGGCGCGGGCCGGATGTCCGCCCTGCTGCTGGTCATCTCCCTGACCACCATCGCCCTGACCTACGCCTTCTCGCGCCGCCTCGGCCGGCGGCTCGGGTGAGCGCGGTGGCGGGCCTGGAGGTCGAGCTCGAGCAGGCCGGCCCGATTCCGCTGGCTGCCGCCTTCTCCTGCGCGCCCGGGGAGGTGCTGGCGCTGGTCGGCCCCTCGGGGAGCGGCAAGTCGACGATCCTGCGCTCGATCGCCGGCACCTACCGCCCCAGGGGCGGGAGCATCCGGGTCGGCGGCGCCTGCTGGTTTTCGGCGGGCGAGGGAATCTTCGTGCCGCCGCACCGCCGGGCCGTCGGCATGGTGTTCCAGAGCTACGCCCTCTTTCCGCACATGAGCGCGCTCGGCAACCTCGTGATCGCCATGGGCCAGCGGCCGGCGCCGGAGCGGGAGGCGCGCGCGCGCGGCCTGCTCGAGCTGGTCCACCTGGCCGGCCTCGAGGACCGCCGGCCGGCCGAGCTGTCCGGCGGCCAGCAGCAGCGCGTCGCCGTCGCCCGGGCGCTGGCGCGCGAGCCCAAGGTGCTGCTGCTCGACGAGCCCTTCTCGGCGGTCGACAAGGCGACCCGCCAGCGGCTCTACCGCGAGATCGCCGAGCTCAGGCGCGGCCTCGAGATGCCGGTCGTGCTGGTCACCCACGACCTCGAGGAGGCGGCGATGCTGGCCGACCGCATGACCGTGCTGCATCGCGGGCGCACGCTGCAGACCGGCACGCCGGAGGAGGTGACGACACGGCCGGTCTCGGCCGGGGTCGCGCGCCTGGTCGGCCTGCGCAACCTCTTCGAGGGGCGGCTCGCGGCCCCCCGCCAGGCCGACGGGAAGGCCACCTTGGACTGGGCCGGTCTCGTCCTGGAGACCGCGGGCGGCCTCGAGGGCGCGCCCGGGCGGCCGGTCACCTGGGTCGTACCCGACGGCTTCGTCGTGCTGCATCGCCGCGACCGCCCGTCCCGGGGCGAGCACGAGAACCCGATCCCGGGGATCGTCGACACCCTGCTGGTGATCGGGCAGACGGCGCACCTGACGCTGCGGCCGGACCACGATCCGCGCCTGCCGATCCACTTTTCCGTGCCGCTGCACGTCGCCCGCCGCAACGCCGTCGCCAGGGGCGTCGCGGCGACGGTGTCCCTGCTCTCGGAAGGCATCCACGCCGTCGCGCCGACGCCCGAGGCCCAGGAGGCCGGCGGCTGACTCGCGCGGCCGTCGGCGTCGGTAACCAGTCGTTAACCAAAGCGGCGGAAGCTGGACGAAAAGGGAACGCTGGCGGCCGCCGGGGCCGGGCACCGATAGACGATGGGCCCGACGATCTCTATAAGGCGGCCATCATTCCAACAAGGTGTCGAGTCGAGCGGCCATGCACGATCTGAAGCGGATTCGCGAGCAGCCGGAGGCCTTCGACCGGGCCCTGGCGCGACGGGGCCTGGCCGGCCAGGCCGAGGCGCTGCTCGCGCTCGACCGGCGCAACCGCCAGGCGCAGACCGAGCTGCAGGAGCTGCAGGCGCGGCGCAACGAGGCGAGCCGCGAGATCGGCCGGCTCAAGCGCGAAGGGGGCGAGGCCGAGCCGCTGATGGCCGAGGTCCAGGCGATCAAGGAGCGCATGGCCGCCCTGGAGGAGGAGACCCGCAGCCTCGAGGAAACCCTGCGGCAGCAGCTCTCGGGCCTGCCCAACGTCCTGGCCGAGGACGTGCCCGACGGTCCCGACGAGAGCGCCAACGTCGAGCTCAGGAGCTGGGGCGAGAAGCCGGCCTTCGACTTCGACCCCAAGGAGCACTGGGAGCTGGGCGAGGCGCTCGGCCTGCTCGACTTCGAGGCGGCGGCCCGGCTGTCCGGCGCGCGCTTCGTCGTCATGAAGGGGGCGGTCGCGCGCCTGCACCGGGCGCTGGCGCAGTTCATGCTCGACCTGCACACCCGCGAGCACGGCTACCTGGAAGTGGCGCCGCCCTACCTGGTGCGCGACGATGCGCTCTACGGCACCGGCCAGCTGCCGAAGTTCGCCGAGGACCAGTTCCGCACGACCGAGGGCTTCTGGCTGATTCCGACCGCCGAGGTGCCGCTGACCAACCTCGCCGCCGGGCAGATCTTCAAGGAATCCGAGCTGCCGCTCCGGGTCGCGGCGCTGACCCCCTGCTTCCGCTCGGAGGCCGGCTCGGCCGGCCGCGACACCCGCGGCATGCTGCGCCAGCACCAGTTCGAGAAGGTCGAGATGGTCTCGATCGTCCACCCCGAGCAGTCCGAGGCCGAGCAGCAGCGCATGACCGGCTGCGCCGAGGCCGTGCTGCAGAAGCTCGGGCTGCCCTACCGGGCGGTCGTGCTGTCGGCGGGCGACACCGGCTTCGGCGCGCGCCGCACCTACGACCTCGAGGTCTGGCTGCCGGGCCAGGGCGCCTACCGCGAAATCTCGAGCTGCTCGACCTGCGGCGACTTCCAGGCGCGCCGGATGAACGGCCGCTTCCGGCCCGAGGGCGAGAAGGGCACGCGCTTCCTGCACACCCTGAACGGCTCAGGTGTCGCAGTTGGACGCGCATTGATTGCGGTGATGGAGAACTATCAGCGCGCCGACGGATCGATCGCCGTGCCCGAGGCGCTGGCACCCTATCTCGGCGGACAGGAGGTCATTGGCGCTCATGGCTGACAGCAAGCCCCTCTCGCCGAAGCCGCTGGCCGGCAAGCGAATCCTGGTCGGCAACGACGACGGCATCCACGCCCCGGGCCTGAAGGCCCTGGAGGAGGTCGCCCACAGCCTCTCCGACGACGTCTGGACGGTGGCGCCCGAGGTCGAGCAGTCGGCGACCAGCCACTCGCTGACCACCCGCCGGCCGCTGCGCCTGCGCCGTTTCGGCGAGCGCCGCTACGCGGTCGACGGCACGCCGACCGACTGCGTCGTCGTCGCTGTCGCCCACCTGCTGAAGGACCAGCGCCCCGACCTCGTGCTTTCGGGGTTCAATCACGGGGCCAACCTGGGCGAGGATGTCGGCTATTCAGGAACCGTCGCGGTCGCCATGGAGGCAGCCCTGTTCGGTATCCCGGCGATCGCCATGAGCCAGCAGCGCGAGCACGAGCAGCCCGTCGACTTCACCCCCGCCAGGACTCTGGCCGGCGACATCATCGCGCGCCTCTTCACCGAGGACTGGCCGCGCGACCTGCTGGTCAACGTCAACTTCCCGCCGCTCGCGCCCGAGGCGGTCAAGGGCGTGCGGGTCGGCCGCCAGGGCCGGCGCGACACCCAGATCGGGGTCGTCGAGGGCGCCGATCCCGGAGGGCGCCCCTACCTCTGGATCGGCGACTTCCTGCGCCACCACAGCGCCGACGGCGACAGCGACCTGGGTCTGGTCGCGCGCGGCTACGTCTCGGTGACGCCGCTGCACCTCGACCATACGCACCACGACGGACTGGAACGCCTGCGGGGACTGCTCGGATGAGCCTGGAGGCGCGCAAGATCCGCCTGCTGATGCAGCTGCGACGCGCCGGCATCACCGACACCGCCGTCCTGGCGGCGATCGAGAAGGTGCCGCGCGAGCGCTTCGTGCCGCCCTCCTTTCGCGACCAGGCCTACGAGAACATCGCCCTGCCGATCGGCCTCGGCCAGACGATCAGCCAGCCCGAGGTCGTGGCCACCATGACCCAGGCATTGGAGGCGACGCGCCGGCACACCGTGCTGGAGGTCGGCACCGGCTCCGGCTACCAGGCCGCCGTGCTGAGCCGGATCTGCCGGCGCCTCTACACCATCGAGCGGCACGCCGACCTGCTGAAGGAGGCCGAGGCGCGCTTCGCCGAGCTGCGCCTGCACAACATCACCTGGCGGCGCGGCGACGGCAGCCGGGGCTGGCCGGAGCCGCGCCGCTTCGACCGCATCATCGTGACCTGCGCGGCCGAGCTCACCCCCGAGCCGCTGCTGGAGCAGCTCCAGGAAGGCGGCTGCCTGATCCTGCCGGTCGGCGGCCAGGGCCGAACCCAGGAGCTGCTGCGCCTGCGCAAGACCAAGGACGGCATCCGCCAGGAGGAGCTCGGCTTCGTGCGCTTCGTACCCCTGGTGGCGGATCCCGTGGAAAGGCGGTCGGCAGGATGAGGCAGCGGCGGTCCGGTCCGGGAGTCGCGCGCGGGGTGGCGCCGCTTCGGGCCCGGCTGCCCCGGTTCGTCCTGCCCCGGTTCGTCCTGCCTCGGTTCCTCATGCCCCGCTTAGGCTTCCCGGGGCTGCTGCTGGTCCTGCTCGGCCTGTCGGCTTGCAGCGATCCGGAGCGGGTCGCCGAGGCGCTGTCGCAGCCGGCGCCGCCGCCGCCGCCGGAGCTGCCGCCGACGCCGGTGCCCTCGCCGCAGAAGCCCTGGCACTTCGCCAACAACCCGGAGGTCGGCGGCTACATCTGGGCGCAGCGCGGCGACACCCTCTACGACATCGCCCGCAAGTTCCGCCTGACGCCGCGCGAGCTCGCCGAGGCCAACGAGATCGCTCCGCCCTACGAGCTCAAGCACGGCCAGAAGCTGCGCATCCCGCCCCAGCGCCTGCACCTGGTCGCCGCCGGCGACACCGTCTACGGCCTGTCCCAGCGCTACCACCTGGGCATGGCCGAGCTGACCAAGCGCAACGGCATCGAGCCGCCCTACGAGATCGTCGTCGGGCAGCGCCTCTACCTGCCGGCCGAGAAGCCGGCGCCGGCCGGCCCCGCACCCTTCGCGCCGGCGCTGGCCGCCAGCCCGGGCAGCCAGGTGCCCTCGGCGACCCAGCAGGCCGCCGTGCCCATGCCGCCCGAGGAGCCGGCGCCCCTGCGCCCGACCCCCTCGGCCGCGGTGCCGATGCCGCCGCCGCTTGCCGACGGCCAGTTCGCCTGGCCGGTGCGCGGCCGCGTCGTCTCCTACTTCGGGCCGCAGGCCGACGGCCGGCACAACGACGGCATCAACATCGTGGTCGCCGCCGGGGCGCCGGTCGAGGCGGCCGAGAACGGCGTCGTCGCCTACGCCGGCAACGAGCTGCGCGGCTTCGGCAACATGGTGCTGATCAAGCACGCCGAGGGCTGGGTCACCGCCTACGCCCACAACCGGGAGCTCCTGGTCGCCAAGGGCGACGAGGTCGCCCGCGGCCAGGTCATCGCCCGCGCCGGGGCGAGCGGCAGCGTCAGCGAGCCACAGGTCCACTTCGAGGTCCGCAAGGGCACCCGCGCCCTCGACCCCCTGACCATGCTGGGCCCGCAGTCGGCCACGAACTAGCTTCTCTCGTCCCGCCGCACCGCCACGACGACGAACAGCCCGGCGTAGAGCAGCCCCAGGACCAGCGGCAGGCCGTTCGAGCCGAGGATGTCCATGGCGGCGCCGGCGAGCGGCGGGCCGGCCAGCCCGCCGGCGCCCCAGAGCAGGGCGAAGGCGGCATTGCCGGCGAGCAGCTGCGCGCCGCGGAAGCGGTCGCCGAGCTGAATCAGCGCCAGGGTGTAGACGCCGTAGGCCGCCGAGCCCCAGAGGAACAGCAGCGGCCAGAGCAGGGGCGGTGCGCCGACCGTCAGCGGCAGCAGCGCCGCGCCCGCGATGGTCAGGGCGCAGAGCAGCAGGGTCGTGCCGCGGCGCGACCAGCGGTCTGCGAGCCAGCCGATCGGAACCTGGAACAGCACGTTGCCGATCGCCAGGACCCCGACCGTCCCGGCGGCCAGCGCCTCCGGGAGACCGACGCGCAGCCCGTAGACCGGCAGCAGCGACAGCGCCGCCTGGTCGAAGGCCGCGGCGGCGCCGACCAGGAACAGCAGCAGCGGCGCGAGCCGGAGGAAGGCGAACAGCGAGCCGCCCTCGGAACCCTCCAGGCCGGGCAGGCGGTGCCGCGCCAGCAGCAGGAGGATCGTCGAGAGCAGGGCAATGGTGATGCCGACCAGGAAGGCCGGCCAGCCCTCCGAGCCCAGCAGCGCGACGACGAGGGGCCCGGTGGCGAAGCCGAGCGCCAGGACCGACGAGAAGAAGCCCAGGATCCGGCCGCGGCGTCGCGGCGGCGCCAGCTGGTTGATCCAGGTTTCGCAGGTGATGTAGAGGCCGTCGATCGCGAAGCCGAGCAGGAAGCGCGCGGGAAACCAGATCCACAGGCTGCGCGTGGCGCCGATCGCCGCCAGCAGCAGCGCGACGGCGAGCGCGCTGAACAGGGCGATCCTGAAGGGTCCGATCCGCCGCGCAAGCCCCGGCAGCAGCGGCGCCGACACGAGCAGCCCGAGCGGCGTCATCGCCGTGTTGAGGCCGATCAGCGTCGGCGAGACGTCCTGGCGCTCCAGGATCAGCGCGAGCAGCGGGTAGGTCAGGCCCTGGGTGACGGCGAAGACGCCGGCGAGCAGGACCACGACGAGGACGGCGGCTGGGGCGCCGTAGTCGCCGCCTGCTGTCGCCTTCGCGTGCTGCCCTCGACCCATCCCTCGCTTCCCTTCGCCCTGCATCGGAACCCGGCCGTTCCGGAACCGAACGCGCCCAGTCACGTTGCTCTGCCGGTTCGCATCGAAAGGAACAAGTGATGAAGTCTCTCTTCCCGCTGTTCGCAGCCGCGCTGCTCGCCAGCGGCGTCGCCCTCGCCGGTTGCGAGGAAGAGGACGGTCCGGCCGAGCGCGCCGGCGAGGCCATCGACGAGGCCGTGAAGGACACCGAGCGCGCCGTCGAGGACGCGGCCGACTGAGCCTCCGCCCGTCGCGGCCGAACCCGTCGCGGACAGGCGGCTCTGCGGACCCGCGAGGTCCGCTTCGGCTCCCGGGGGGCGCCGGAGCGCTCGAACGTTCTAGCTTGAGCCTTCGACGCCCCGCGCCCCAGGAGACCCATGCTCTTTCCTTTCCGTGCTCGCCCCGTCCAGGCCAGCGGCGACGACTCGCCGGCCCGCCACGTCTTCTCCTACGTCTGGCGCATGAGCGGCCACCACCAGGTCTGGCTCTGCCTGCTCGCGCTGTTCCTGGCCGCCTTGGGCGTCGCGCCCCTGGAGCTGCAGCGGCGGATCGTCGACGGCGCGCTGGAGGGGAGCGACGCTGTCCTCCTGTGGTGGCTCTGCGGCTTCTACCTCGTCGTGGTGCTGACGCAGGCAAGTGCCAAGTATGCCCTGCGGCTCTACCAGAGCTGGCTGGCGGAGAGCGCGATCCTCTACACCCGCCGGCACCTGTCCCGGCTCTACGAGACGCGCGCCGAGGAACGCGCGCGCAGCGAGTCCGGCGAAGGCGGACAGGCGGTCTCGATCATCGGCGCGGAGGTCGAGAAGCTCGGCGGCTTCGTCGGCGACGGCTTGTCGCAGCCGGTGGTCAATGCAGGCATGTTGCTGGCCCTGCTCGCCTACATGCTTGCGGTCGAGCCCCTGGTCGCCGTGGTCACCTTGCCCTTTCTGCTGCCCCTGCTGGTCGTGCTGCCGCTGATCCAGGTGCGCATCAACCGCCTGCTGGAGCGTCGCCTCGTCATCCTCCGTGACGTCGGTGACGAGATTGCCGCGGCGGGCGAGACGAACCTGGAAGAATTCGAGGGCGCGCTGCATCCCAAGTTGGAGCGGGTGTATCGGCTGCGGATCAAGCTGGCGCTGCTGAAGTTCGCCGCAAAGGGGCTGATCAACCTTTCCAACAACCTGGCGCCGGTCGCGATCCTGCTGACCGGCGGGCTGATGGTCATCGAGGGCTCGAGCACGGTCGGCACGGTGGTCGCCTTCGTCTCCGGCTTCCAGCGCATGACCGACCCTGCCCGGGAGCTGCTCAACTACTACCGCCTGGCCTCGCAGGCGCAGGTCCAGCACCGCATGATCGCAAAATGGATGTAGTGGGTCCGCCGCTTGCGGCGGCTGCGGGACGGCCGCAGCGCGGGCGGCGGGGTCCGATGCGGGCGCGGCCGCTTCAGCGGGGGCTCACTGCCCGCCGCTCTCCGCCCAGGCCTGGAGCCGCGGCCGCCGGGCCGCGCTGCAGGCGAGCAGCGCCTCGACCGCCGTGGCCAGCTCGGGGTGGCGGCGCGCGACGGAGCGGCCCCAGCCGACCAGCTCGCCCGGGGTCTGCAGGGCCATGGCTGCGACTGAGAGCAGCAGCAGCTCCGCGATATCGAGATTCTCGTCGCGAACCAGACGGTCCGCCGTGCGGGTCAAGAGGTCGCTGGCCGTCTCGTCCTCGGCGTAGTGGACCGCCGCACGCAGTTCGGCGACATATCGGCTCTCCGCCGCCTGCCGATCAGCCTCATCGGGCTCGGCCGTCACGTCCCGCCCTGGTCCGGCCCGCGCCGCCGGTCCTTTCGCCAGACGAATTGCATCAGCCAGCCGAGCGACAGGCCGAGCAGCAGGATCATCAGCGGCGGCACGACGTAGGCGACGTAGCTGGGCCCCACGAGACCCTCGAGCGCCAAGGGTTCGAAAAACGCGACAAAGGCGGCGACCGCGACGGTCAGGACGACCCACGCCTGGAACAGGCGGCGCCGTCTGTGGCCCGAGCGCCGTCCGCTTCGGTGCGGGGCCGCGTCGGAAGGGGGGCTGTGGCTCTCGGACATGGGCTCGCTCCGGCTCGCTGGCACCCGAACGAAAGATGCCGCTCGACAGGGGGAACGAATGGGGCACGCCCTTGTTCCCCGCCGAAACGCGTCCGGAAGGCGGAATCGAACCGGCCCCGGAGCGGCTGGTCCGGGCGGCGAGCGGTCCATCGGGAAAGCGGGATCGGGGGAGGGGTGGAACCGGCCGCGGCATCGGGGGGTGGGGGGCAGGGGTTGCCGCGACCGGTTCCGAGAAGTCTTGGCGACTTCTGACATCAAGAAAACGCCGTCCTCCGATATCGGTTCCAGCGCGGCGTGTTTTTTCGGCGGCCCTCGCTCCAGTCGCGCCCAGTGCGATTCGGAACCCTGCGAAAATGGCACGCGTTCCCTTTCACGAGGCGAGACGCGCCCAACGGCGCGCTACGCGCAAACCGGAAGGAAGGTTGGATGACGCGAAGGAAGAGTCACAGGGAGTTCGAGCACGAGCGGGATCTACCGGCCGACACGGCCTCGGGAGACCATCGCGACCGCCACGGTCACAGCCTCAGGGTCGGCGACGCCTTGCTGCGGCAGACCGAGGCCCGCAGCGCAGACCTGCGTGAGACGGAATTGCCGGGCGCTGGCGTGCGCGCCAATGCCGATGCCCGCGGCGACCAGGGCCGCAAGGCCGGCCCCTCCAAGGGCAAGGTCGGACGCTAGGTCGGCCGGGAGCCGGCGCTCGCTAGTCGCCGCCGCCGGTGCGGCCTTGCTCGGCCGTCAAGGTGAGGTGGTAGCGGTAGCGGTCGGCGCGGAAGTGCAGCTGGACCAGTTCCACCGGGCGGTCGCGATCGTCGCGGAACAGACGCTCGACCAGCAGCAGGGGACTGCCTTCGGCGGTGTCGAGGCAGCGGGCCAGCGTGCCGCAGGCCGCGGTCGCTCCGATCGACTGCTCGACCCGGCCGATGACCAGGCCGCTGCGCACCAAGAGAAGCAGGAGCGGCTCGCGCTCCAGAGCCGGTTCCGAGAGCGCCGGTGCGAAGCGGGCGGGCAGGTAGGCGAGCGAGCGGCAGAGCGGCTCGCCCTCCAGGCGGCGGAGGCGCAGGGAGCGATGCACCGGCTCGCCCGGCCGCAGCGCCAGCCGTGCTGCGACCTCCTCGGGTGCGGGCACGATGCCGACGTCCAGGACCTGGGCCTCGGTGCGGAAACCGAGGCTGATGATGCCGGCGATCTCGGCTTCCAGCGCCGGCGAGGCCTGGGCTTCCGGGGTGGCGAGCCGCGTGGCGCGGCCCTGGTGCCGCTCGATCAGGCCACGGTGCTCGAGTTCCTGGAGCGCCCGCCGCACGGTGATCCGGGAGACCCCGTAGGTGCGCTCGATGCAGGCCTCGCTCGGGATCTGGTTGTCCCGGTCGAACTGCCCCGCCGAGATTCGGCGCTCGAGGTCGGCCAGCAGCTGCCGGTAAAGCGGAACGGGCGACCCGGGGTCCAGGCGGCCTGCGTCCTCGGCCCCGCCGTTCCTGCTGCTCTCTGAGTCCTGGATCGTCATCGCCCCTGTCCGCCGCCCTCCGACGGCGCCCCTGCCCGAGACTTCGGTCGCGCCCTTTGTCAACGCCGCCCGGTCCCCGAGGTTCGCCTGCCCCCGGTAGGAGCCGGGGCGCGGGCAGGGCCTTGCGGTCGACCGGATCTGCGGGGAGGATCGGCCGTCTTCTCCCGTGAACCGCCCCAGCCGAGGACTCAGCATGCGCCCAACCGCCCGCTTCCGGAACCTGCTCGCCGCGCCGGAGATCCTGGTCATGCCTGGCGTGCACGACGCACTCTCCGCGAAGATCGCCGAGGCCGAGGGCTTCCAGGCGCTGACCATGGGAGGCTTCGCCGCGACCGGCGTGCTGCTCGGCGAGCCCGACACCGCGCAGCTGACCGCGATCGAGCTGGCGGACCACTACGCGCGGGTCTGCGATGCCGTCTCGCTGCCGGTCTTCGCCGACGCCGATACCGGCTTCGGCAACGTCACCAACGTCGCGCGCACGGTCCGCCTCTACGAGCGCGCCGGCGTCGCCGGCCTGTTCATCGAGGATCAGGTCTTCCCCAAGCGCTGCGGCCACATGCCGGGCAAGGGGGTGATCGGCCTCGAGGAGATGCTCGGCAAGCTCAAGGCCGCGCTCGACGCGCGGGTCGATGCCGACCTGGTGATCATGGCGCGCACCGACGCCCTGGTGGTCGAGGGCCTGGAGCCGGCGCTGGAGCGCGCGCAGCGGTTCCGCGAGGCCGGCGCCGACCTGATCTTCGTCGAGTCGCCACGCAGCGAGGATGAGATGCGGCGGATCGTCGCCGAGGTCGGTGGCCTGCAGCTCGCCAACATGGTCGAAGGGGGACTGACGCCACCCATGACGGCAGGTCGGCTGGAGGCGCTGGGCTTCGCCGCGGCGGTCTGGCCGGTCGCCGGCGTCTTCGCGGTCGCCTGGGCGCTGAAGCAGTTCTACGCCGGTCTGAAGCGCGACGGCGGCACCGCCGGCCTGCAGGACCGCATGCTGAGCTTCCGGGAGTTCACGGACCTGGTCGGCCTGCCCGAGCTGCGCGAGAGCGAGCAGCGCTACCTCGACGCGGCGGCGCAGCTGATGGCTAGACGCGGGTCCAGTTGAAGCAGCCGACCGGCAAGAGCGAGTTGCTGACCAGCAGCGCGCCGTGCCGGTAGAGCGCGCTCGCCTCGCCGCCTGAGGCTAGGTCGAAGGCCCAGAGCTGGCCCGAGGGGTCGCTCCAGAGCAGGCGCCCGTCGACGGCTGCCATGGCGTTCAATGCCGACACGGCGGTGGTTCCCGGCCTGAACAGCACGACGACGCTGGTCACGTCCGGCGGCGGCAGCGCCGCCACCGGCCCGGCGACGAGCGCGGCGAGGGCGAGCAGCGCCGGTGCCGTGCCGTGCCGGCCGGGCGCCCGCTCCCTGCGGCCCCCGGACCGGCCGCCCCCCGACCTGGCGCTACCGCCGCGCCGGAGCAGCCAGCCAGCGGCGACGAAGGCGACGCCGAAAAGGAAGAACCACAGCAGGTCCCAGAACAGCGGGTTGTCGACCTCGACGCGGATGCGGTGGATGCCCAGGATCCAGTGCGACAGGATGCTGTCGAGGATGTGCCAGGCGCCGAAGCCGATCAGGGCGTTGGCGAACAGCAGGCGGTCGGCGCCGGGCTCGCCGTATTCCCTGCGCGTGCGCCACAGCAGCCACAGGCCGGCACCGGCGATCAGGTACATCAGGACGTGGAACAGGCCGTCGGCGAGGATCTGCACCCGTATGTCCCGGAAGGCGGAGCCCTCGAGGGAGCTCAGCAGATGATGCCATTGCAGCACCTGGTGCAGCAGGATCCCGTCGAAGAACCCGCCGAGCCCGAAGCCCAGCAGGTAGCCGGCCCAGCCGAAGCGGCCGGTGAAGGAGGCCGGGCGGCTTACATGCCGCGCGCTGTCGCTCATCGTGCGGTCCTCGCCTGTAGCGCCCGCCCGCGAGGAGCGGGCGCGGGACGGGCCGGCTGACAGGTCGAACGATGCCCGAGCGGCCCGGGTTCCTGGCGCCGCGGCGGCTTCCCGGCCGCTCAGAAGCCGGCCAGCACCGTCTTGCCGATCGCCTTGCCGCTCTCGACCAGCGCGTGGACCCGCCGCAGGGTTGCGGCGTCGATCG
The DNA here is from genome assembly GCF_040905785.1 of Tistlia sp. Classification (NCBI taxonomy): domain Bacteria; kingdom Pseudomonadati; phylum Pseudomonadota; class Alphaproteobacteria; order Rhodospirillales; family Rhodovibrionaceae; genus Tistlia; species Tistlia sp. The sequence goes on along the minus strand of NZ_JBBDQW010000045.1, from coordinate 49,917 downwards.
GGCCGGCGACCTCGGCAAGGGTCGTCTTCAGCACGCCGGCGTCGACCAGGGCCGAGACCTCGTTCAGCAGGCGGTGCACCTCGATCATGTCCGGGGTGCCGAACAGCGAGCGCACGAACATGAACTCCCAGCAGACCCGCACGCTCTTGCGCTTGAAGGGCAGGATGTCGAGCGCCTTGGGGTCGTCGATCACGGCGAGGCCGCCCTGGGGCGCGATCAGCTTCGCGATCGCCGGCAGGTGCGTCTCGGTCGCGGTCAGGCTGGCGACCAGGTCGACCGGCCCGAGCCCCGCGGCGGCCAGCGCCTCGTCGAGCGGTTGGCGGTGGTCGATCACCCGGTGCGCGCCCATCGCCCGCACCCACTCGACGGTCTCGGGGCGCGAGGCGGTCGCGATCACCTCGAGCCCGGTCAGGCGGCTGGCGAGCTGGATCAGGATCGAGCCGACGCCGCCGGCGCCGCCGATGACCAGCAGCGAGCCGCCGCCGCTCTTGACGCCGTAGGGCACGCCCAGGCGCTCGAACAGCAGCTCCCAGGCGGTGATCGCGGTCAGCGGCAGGGCCGCCGCCTGGGCAAAGTCCAGGCTCGCCGGCTTGCGGCCGACGATGCGCTCGTCGACCAGGTGCAGCGCGCTGTTGCTGCCGGGCCGGTCGATCGCGCCGGCATAGAAGACCGCGTCGCCGGGCCGGAACAGGGTCGCCTCGGCGCCGACCGCCTCGACCGTGCCCGCCGCGTCCCAGCCCAGGACCTGGGCCTGGCCTTCGGCCGGCTGGGTGCGCATGCGCATCTTGGTGTCGACGGGGTTGACCGAGACCGCCTCGACCCGGACGAGCAGGTCGCGGGGCCCCGGCATCGGGTCGGGTAGCTCGAGGTCCAGCAGCGAATCCGGTTCGGCGATGGGCTTCGACTGGTGGTATCCGACGGCTTTCATGGCTCTCGCTCCTGACCTGTTGCGGCGCCACTGTGACCAGCCCCGGCGCCGCTGCGAAGGGATTTTTCGGCATAGCTTCTTGGCGAAGGCGCCGGCCCGGCAGGGGCGGATTAAGCGGTGGATTCCGCAAGGGAATTCCAGAGTCTGGAGTCGGCGACGTTGCCTTAGTTATTGCGATCTCTTGACTTTTACCGATTTTTTGACTAAACAGTCGTTCAATGAATGGCGACTGCGCGGCGGTTGCCTCCCCGAACCCCAGACCTTGGAGAGAGCCGAATGGCGCCGCTCGACGACGCGACGCGTGACCGCCGCCCCACCGCGGAGGCAGAGATTCGCGGCCTGCCGGCCTGGACCTACCGCAACGCCGAGCTGCTCGATCTCGAGTACCGGCGGGTGATCCTGGGCAGCTGGCAGATCGCCTGCCACGTCAACGACGTGCGCGAGCCCGGCGACTACTTCGTGCTGGAGCTGATGCGCGACTCGATCTTGGTGTTGCGGGGCCGGGACCGCGTGGTGCGCGCCTTTGCCAACGTCTGCCGGCACCGCGGGGCCAAGCTGCTCGACGGCACCGGGTCCTGCCCGAAGGCGCTGGTCTGCCCCTACCACGGCTGGGCCTACGAGCTCGACGGCCGGCTGCGCGGCGTGCCCAGCGAGCAGTCCTTCGCGAACCTCGATAAGTCCGCGCTCGGCCTGCGCGAGGTCGAGCTGGAGATCTTCTTCGGCTTCGTCTTCGTGCGCGTCGCACGCGCCGAGGACCACCGGGGCCCGGAGAGCGTCGCCGAGACCTGGGGCGACTTCGCCAGGCACCTCGAGCCCTACCGCCTGGAGGAGATGGAGCGCATCGAGTTCGGCGACGACATGGTCTGGGACGCCAACTGGAAGGTCGGCGTCGACAACAACCTGGAGAACTATCACATCCCGCTCGGCCACCCGGGCTACCACCGGATGCTCGACAACCAGCTGGAGGGCTTCGAGAACGCCCACGGCGTCGCCGGCTCGGTCTCGACCCTGAAGGCGCGGCCCTCCTCGAACTGGGTCGAGCGCTTCTACCAGAAGCTGGCGCCGAGCGTGCTCGCCGACCGGCCGGAGGCGCTGCGCAGCCAGTGGCTGTTCTTCACCATGCCGCCGAACATCGGCCTCGACTTCTATCCGGACTGCGTCGACTACTTCCAGATCCTGCCGCTCGGCCCGACCCGCTGCCAAGTTCGCTACGGCATTTACGGCCACCGCGACGAGAGCCGCGAGATGCGCGTGCTGCGCTACCTCAACTACCGGATCAACGGCAAGGTCGGCGAGGAGGACCGCTGGCTGTCGGAGCGCGTCCAGCAGGGCCTGGCCTCCCACGGCTACAATCCGGGGCCGCTGTCGCGCATCGAGAGCTCGCTGCGCCTGTTCCACCAGCAGATCCGCGACGCCTGCCCGGTCGCCACCCTGACCGAGGAGCCGCTGGCCGGCACGGTCGCGCGGGTCGACGCCGAGCTGGCGGCGGCGGAGTAGGGGCGGCGGAGCAGGGGCGGGCCGGGCGAAGGCTCCCTGCCGATGCCCCCGCCGAGGCCCCTGCGCCTGGGGCGCTCAGCCGCCCGGAACTTCCAGGACCAGCGCCCGGCTCGTCGACTGGCCCTCCTGGTTGGGCATCGAGAGATAGCTCGGCGTCATCTCGACCAGGCGGCAGCGGCCGGCCTGGACCAGCCTGTCGAGGTGCGCCTCGAAGGCCTCCTCGTAGAGCTTGTCCTTGACCGTCAGCACGACGTGGCCGCCGGGCTTCACGATGCGCAGCAGCTCGTCCAGGCCCTCGGGGCTGGCGTGGGCGATGGTGAAGACGCCGGCGCAGACCGCGGCGGCGAACTGGCCGTCCGCGTAGGGCAGCCGCTCGCCCAGCGCGGCCTGGCGCAGGTCGTCGTAGGCCTGCTTGCGCGCCGCCACCGCGAGCATGCCCTCCGACAGGTCGAAGCCCTCGACCTGCCGGTAGCCGAGAATCTTCAGCCACTCGCCGATGAGGCCGGTGCCGACCCCGGCGTCGACGATGCCGCCGGCGGCGACCGGGACGTGGCGCGCCAGCAGGCCGATGCAGATCATCGGGTGGCGGTAGCCGGCCTTCAGCATGTCGCTGTCGTAGTCCTCGGCCCAGCCGTCGTAGGTCTTGGTCAGGTCGTCGGGCGAACCCGCGCTGTAGACGTCGTTGAGGGGGTCGACCTGGTCGGCGGCGGTCATCGGCATTCTCCAGCTCTGTTGCGTCGATTGCGCGCCGGCGCGGTCGGCGCCGGGACGCGTTGGGAACCTGTGTTCTTGAAGGTTGCTGCTCGATCAATTACCACACAAACCCACAAAGCGCGACCGGGTCGCGAGCCGCCCGGCGGCGTCCGGCCGGTGGCGCTCGCGCGGCGCGGGTCGCCGCAGCCAAGGAAAGGAGCCCCCTTCGTGCCCGATCTCGAGCCGTACATCCGGCGCATCCCCGCGCTCCGCGACCTGCCGCCGGCTGCGCTGGAGGCCGAGCGCCTCGGCGGCATGACGAACCTCGTCTACCGCCTGCGCGGCGCGGGGGCGGACTATGTGCTGCGCGTCGCCGGCGCCGGCACCGAGGCCTACATCGACCGCAAGGTCGAGGCCCACAATTCGCAGGCGGCGGCGGCGGCCGGCGTGTCGCCGGAGGTCCTCTTCTTCGACCCCGCGGACGGGCTGATGCTGATGCCCCACGTCGAGTCGACGACCATGACGCCCGAGCTGTTCCGCTCGACCGCCGGCGCCCCGGCGCGCGCCGGCCGGGCCTTCCGGCAGCTGCACGACAGCGGCCGGCGCTTCGAGTTCCGCTTCGAGCTCTTCGCCATGATCGACGGCTACCTGAAGGTGCTGGAGCCGCTCGGCGCCGAGCTACCCGAGGGCTACCACCAAGCGGTTGGCGAGGCCGGGACGGTGCGCAGGCTGCTCGAGGCCCGCCCGGGCGAGCTCGCGCCCTGCCACTGTGACCCCCTGTGCGAGAACTTCCTGGATACCGGCGAGCGCATGTGGATCGTCGACTGGGAGTATTCGGGCATGAACGATCCCCTGTGGGACCTGGGCGACCTCTCGGTCGAGGCCGGCTTCGACGCCGAGGAGGAGGCGGAGCTGCTGGAGGCCTGGTGCGGCGGTCCGGTCGCGCCCGCCGTGCAGGGCCGGGTCGTGGTCTACAAGGCCATGTGCGACCTGCTCTGGACGCTCTGGGGCCTGATCCAGCACGCCAACGGCAACGCGGCCGAGGACTTCTGGGCCTACTCGACCGGCCGCTTCGAGCGCTGCCGGGCGCTGATGGCCGATCCCGTCTTCGCCCGCTCGCTGCGGGCCGTGGAGGAGGGCTGACTTGCCGCCGGGCTGAGTCGCTGGGCTCACCCGGCGATCAGCAGCTCGACCTCGCGCTCGCGCAGGCGCTCGGCGAAGGGCTCCGGCGGTGCCTGGTCGGTGACCAGGGTGTCGAGCGCCTCGATGTCGCAGACCTTGACCGGCGCCTGGTTGCGGAACTTGGAGACGTCGGCGACCGCGATCACCCGCGCCGCGCTGGCGATCACGGTCTGGCAGAACTCGGCCTCCTGGAGATGGAAGTCCATCACGCCCTCCTCCATGTGGAGGGCGCCGACCGAGATCACCGCGTAGCGCGCGCGGAAGCGGCGCACGAACTCCAGGGCGTTGGGGCCGAAGGTGGCGCCGTCGTCGCCGCGCAGCTCGCCGCCGGCCAGGTAGACGCGGTTGCCCTTGCGGCCGTTGGCCAGGAAGCGGGCGATCTCGACGCTGTTGGTGACGACGAAGAGGTCGCGGTGGTCGGCCAGGGCGCGCGCCACGTAGGCGGTCGTGCTGCCGGTGTCGAGCATCAGGGAATCGCCGTTCTCGATCAGGCTCGCGACCTTGCGGGCGATCGCGCGCTTGGCCTGGGCGTGCTGTCCCATGCGCTTCTGGAAGGCCGGCTCGTGGCGCAGGTCGGGCAGCAGGACGCCGCCATGCACGCGCTCGACCAGGCCCTTGTCGGCCATCGCCTTGATGTCGCGCCGGATCGTCTCGTCGGAGACGGAAAGCGCACGCATGAGCTCGGCGACCGACGCCGAGCCGGTGCGGCCGAGCGCCTCCAGGATTGCGTTCTGACGGACCGCGCGCTGCACCCCTTGGCCTCCCGGAAATGCCGGCCGCAAGGTTAGTGCCCCGCCCGGAACTGTCCAGTCTAAACTGTGGGATACTGTGGTTTTCAGTTGACAGTCCACAAGGCCGCTCCCCTAACATGACGCCACAGGGGAGCGATGCCGAGCGCATCTTCAGGGCGTATCGCAGGGCCGACAAGGCGCCGGAAAACCATAACAAGGCCGGCGTCGCGCGGAGTCCGATCCGGGGGCGGCCGCTCCTGGCGAGGCTCTGCCCGAACCGCAACCGACAGGGAAGGCGTAGATCGATGGCAAATGCACGAGGGACGACAGTCCAGCGATTCGAGCGAGGGCGCGCAGGACCGACCGGGAGGGCCTGTCTGCTCGCCGGCGTGCTGGCGGCGGGTGCCTGGGCAGGCACCTGGGCGGGGCCTGCCGCGGCGGCCGACTATCCGGAGTCCGACGACCCCATCAAGATGACCATCCACGACTGGACCGGCCAGTACCTGACGACGCACATCATGGGCAGCGTGCTCGAGGAGATGGGCTACAACGTCGAGTACGTGCAGGCCGATTACCTGGCGCAGTTCGCCGGCCTGGAATCGGGCGACCTCGACGTCGCCATGGAGATCTGGGAGACGACCGGCAAGGATGCCATGGACGCCTCGCTGGCGACCGGCGACACCGTCGATCTCGGCGAGACCGGCATGGATGCCATCGAGGAGTGGTGGTACCCGGCCTACGTCAAGGAGCAGTGCCCGGGCCTGCCCGACTGGAAGGCGCTCAACGACTGCGCCGAGCTCTTCGCCTCGCCCGAGACCCAGCCCAAGGGCCGCTACCTCGGCGGGCCGGTGACCTGGGGCGGCCACGACGAGGAGCGGGTCGAGGCGCTCGGCCTCGACTACGAGGTCGTGCATGCCGGCACCGACGCCGCGCTCTTCGCCGAGATCCAGTCGGCCGTGCAGCGCAAGCAGCCGGTGCTGGCCTGGGTCTACACGCCGCACTGGGCGCCGATCAAGTTCGAGGGCGAGTGGGTGGAGTTCCCGCGCTACACGCCCGAGTGCTACGACGACCCGAGCTGGGGCGAGAACCCGGACAAGGCCTTCGACTGCGGCAAGCCGCGCGGCTGGATCAAGGCCGTCGGCTGGGCCGGCGGCGAGCAGAAGTGGCCCGCCGCCTACGCCGCGATCCGCAACTTCGAGATGACCAACGAGGCGATGGGCGAGATGATCGGCAAGGTCGACCTCGAGGGCGTGCCGGCCGACGTCGTGGTCCAGCAGTGGATGGACGAGAACCAGGACGCCTGGAAGTCCTGGTTCCCGAAGCAGTAGCCGCCCCGCGCGGCGCGCCGGGCCTCCGCAGCGCTTCGCTGAGGGCCGGCGCGCCCGCCGGTTTCTCGCCCCCGCCCGCAACCGCTGGACTCTCGAGCGCCATGCCGCAGCCCCTGGCAGACGCATCCGGCCGGGCCCCCGGGACCGGCCCGGCGGTGCCCGCAAGCGATGCGTCCGCGACGAACGTCAAGCTGAGCTGCCGCGGGCTCTGGAAGGTCTTCGGCGAGGGCACCCGGCGCTTCCTCGACAGGCACGACCTCGAGAGTCGCGACGGCCCTCCGGGGACCGCGGAGCTCGCCGCCGCGGGCCTGATCGGCGCCGTGCGCGACGCCACTCTGGAGGTCCACGACGGCGAGGTCTTCGTCATCATGGGCCTGTCGGGCTCGGGCAAGTCGACCATCCTGCGGTGCCTGTCGCGGCTGATCGAGCCGACCGCCGGCGAGCTGCTGTTCGAGGGTCGCGACCTGCTGGCGGCGAGCGAAGCGGAGCTGACGGAGATCCGCCGCCACAAGATGGGCATGGTGTTCCAGCACTTCGCGCTGCTGCCGCACCTTGACGTGCTGCGCAACGTCGCCTTTCCACTCGAAGTCCAGGGCGTCGAGCGGGCGCGCCGGGAGGCGCGGGCCCTGGAGGTCATCGAGCTGGTCGGCCTGAAGGGCCGCGAAGGCTATTTCCCGCGCGAGCTCAGCGGCGGCCAGCAGCAGCGCGTCGGCATCGCCCGCTCGCTCGCCGCCGAGCCCGACGTCTGGTTCCTCGACGAGCCCTTCTCGGCGCTCGACCCCCTGATCCGGCGCGAGATGCAGGACGAGTTCATCCGCCTGCAGCGGGTCCTGGCCAAGACCATCGTCTTCATCACCCACGACTTCGACGAGGCGATCCGCCTCGCCGACCGCATCGCCATCATGAAGGACGGCGCGATCGTTCAGATCGGCACGCCGGAGCAGCTGGTGACGCGGCCGGCAACCGAGTACGTCGCCGAGTTCACCCAGGACGTGGCGCGCGCCAAGGTGCTCTCGGTGCGCTCGGTGATGGTGCCGGGGCCGATCCCGAACGAGGTCGCGGGCGAGCTGCCGGCGGCGGCGCGCATCGCCGAGGTCGCGCACCGCGTGGTCAGGGCCGAGCGGCCCTTCGCGGTGGTCGAGGCCGACGGCCGCCGGGTCGGCCTGCTCGAGCGCGACGCGGTGCTGGAGGTCCTGGCGCCGCCCGACCGGGGCGCGAAGGCCGCGCCATGACCGCCGCCGCCGCCACGGCGCCGGGGACCGCCAGGGTGCTGCGTCCCGGCCTCCTGCCCTGGGCCACGGCCCTCGCGGTGCTGCTCGTGCTGTGGCTGGCGGCGCCGCGCCTGCCCTGGCTCGTCGACTATCCCGACGCCTGGATCCTGCCGCTGCGCCACTGGATCAGCGACGCCATGCGCTGGCTGGTCAAGGAGGCGAGCTTCGGGCTCTTCACCTTCAAGGAGCTGACCCGGGCGCTCGCCTGGCTGCTCGACCTGCCGCTGCAGGCCTGCCTGGTCCTGCTGTCGCGCGGCTTCGAGCTGCCGCTCGGGGGCGGCGCCGTCGTCGCGGTGCCGCCGCTGTCCTGGCTCGGCGTGCTCGGGGCCCTGACCTTCCTCGGCTGGCGCTTCGGCGGCCGGCGCCTGGCGGTGCTGGTCGGCCTCTGCTTCGGCTACCTGGTCGTCTTCGGGCAGTGGGACAGCGCCATGGTCACGCTCTCGGCGATCCTGGTCGCGGTGCCGATCGGCGTCGTCGGCGGCTGCCTGCTCGGCGTGCTGAGCTACCGCCACCGTGTCGTCGAGCGCGCGCTGACGCCGCTGCTCGACCTGATGCAGACCGTGCCGGTCTTCGCCTACCTGGTGCCGGTGCTGTTCCTGTTCGGCTTCGGCCCGGTCTCGGCGATGATCGCGACCATCGTCTACGCCATGCCGCCGATGGTGCGGATCACCCTCCTGGCGCTGCGCGGCGTGCCCCACGAGATCGTCGAGTTCGGCCGCATGACCGGCTGCAGCCGGCGCCAGATGCTGTGGAAGGTGCTGCTGCCCTCGTCGCGCTACAGCCTGATGGTCGGCGTCAACCAGGTCATCATGCTGTCGCTCAACATGGTCATCATCGCCTCGATGATCGGCGCCGGCGGGCTCGGCCACGACGTGCTGACCTCGCTGCGGCGCCTGGCGATCGGCGACGGGCTGGAGGCCGGCGTCGCGATCACGGTCCTGGCGATCTCGCTCGACCGCCTGAGCCAGGCGATCGCCAGCCGCAAGGCCATGCCGGCGCACCTGCAGCAGGCGCGCGGCTTCATGGCGCGCCACGGCACCCTGCTCGGGGTTCTCGGCATCCTGGCCGGCAGCTACCTGCTGGCCTTCCTGCAGCCGCCCCTGCGCGGCTACCCGGCTTCCCTGGTCGTGGATACCGGGCCGCTGTTCGACGACCTGGTCGAGTGGATCAACGTCCACCTGTTCGTCTACCTGGACGCCGTCAAGTCGGCGCTGCTTATCCACCTGCTGATCCCCTTCAAGCGCTTCCTGGTCGAGGCGCCCTGGCCGGGCGTCGCCCTGCTGGTCGGCGTCGCCGGCTGGCGCCTCGGCGGGCCGCGCCTGGGCCTGCTGGTGGCGGCGCTGACGGTCTTCATCGCGGCGACGGGGAACTGGGAGAAGGCCATGATCTCGGCCTATCTCTGCGGCATCTCGGTCGTGCTGGCGATGCTGATCGGGCTGCCGATCGGCGTGCTGGCGGCGCGCAGCGAGCGCGTCCACCGGATCGCCCAGAACACCGCCGACACGCTGCAGACCCTGCCCAGCTTCGTCTACCTGATCCCGGTCGTCATGCTGTTCCAGGTCGGCGACTTCTCGGCGATGATCGCGATCACCCTCTACGCCCTGGCGCCGGCGGTGCGCTACACCGACCACGGCATCCGCGGCGTGTCGCCCGAGATCGTCGAGGCCGCGCGGATGTCCGGCTGCCGGCCGCGCCAGATCCTCTGGAAGGTGCAGTTCCCGCTGGCCCTGCCCGAGATCATGCTGGGCGTGAACCAGACCATCATGATGGCGCTCTCGATGCTGGTGATCACCGCCCTGGTCGGCACCCGCGACCTCGGCCAGGAGGTCTACATCGCCCTGACCCGCGCCGACATCGGCCACGGCCTGGTCGCCGGCCTCTGCGTCGCCTTCCTGGCGATCGTCGCAGACCGCCTGATCGGCGCCTGGTCGGCGCGGCGCCGCCAGGAGCTGGGGCTGGAGTGAGGGAGCAGCCATGACCGGCGCCTACGACGATCCCGCCGCGCGCGTCGCCGCGCTCGACATCTGGTCGGGCCGGGTCGAGCCGCGCCCGGTCGAGGGCGGCATAACCAACACGAACTTCCTGGTCGAGGACGCTGGCCGGCGCTTCTTCGTGCGGGTCGGCGCCGACATCCCGGTGCACGGCGTGATGCGCTTCAACGAGCTGGCGGCGGCGCGCGCCGCCGAGGCGGCCGGCATCTCGCCGGCCGTGGTTCACGCCCAGCCCGGCGTGCTGGTGACGCGCTTCGTCGAGGGCCGGACCCTGGGCGAGGCCGACCTGCGCGACCCGGCGATGCTGGCGCGCGCGGTGCCGCTGGTCCGGCGCTGCCACCGCGAGCTGGCGCAGCACCTGCGCGGCCCGGTGCTGATGTTCTGGGTCTTCCACATCCTGCGCCACTACGCCGCCGAGCTGCGCGAGGCCGGCAGCGCCCGCGTCGGGCAGCTGCCCGGCCTGCTGGCGCGCGGCGCGCGGCTGGAGCGGGCGGTCGGGCCAATCGAGGTGGTCTTCGGCCACAACGACCTGCTGCCGGCCAACTTCATCGACTCGGGCGACCGGCTGTGGCTGATCGACTGGGACTACGCCGGCTTCAACTCGCCCTTCTTCGACCTCGGCGGGCTCGCCTCGAACGGCCAGCTCGGACCCGAGGAGGAGGAGCGGCTGCTCGCGCTCTACCTCGAGCGGCCGCCCTCGGAGGCCGACCTGCGCGCGCTGGCGGCGATGAAGGCGGCCTCGCTGCTGCGCGAGAGCCTGTGGAGCATGGTCTCCGAGGTGCGCTCGGCCATCGACTTCGATTTCGCATCCTACACCGAAGAGAACCTCGCCCGCTTCGAGCGCGCCTGGGCCGCCTTCGAGCCCTTCGAACAGAACTAGACGCATCCGGGAGGTGCCGATGGCCCAGGTATCGAGCAGCGCGGCGCCGAGCAAGGCGGTACCGGACAGCGCCCAGGTCGTCGTCGTCGGCGGCGGCATCGTCGGCTGCAGCACCGCCTACCACCTGGCCCGGGCCGGGGTGCGCGACGTGCTGCTGCTCGAGCGCCACAGGCTGACCAGCGGCACCTCCTTCCATGCCGCCGGGCTGGTCGGGCAGCTGCGCAGCAGCGCGAACATCACTCGGCTGCTCAAGTACTCGGTCGAGCTCTACGGCCGGCTCGAGGCCGAGACCGGGCAGGCGACCGGCTTCAAGCAGAACGGCGGCCTGCGCCTCGCCTGCAACGCCGAGCGCATGACCGAGATCCGCCGCCAGGCGACGACCGCGCACTCCTTCGGCCTGGAGATGCACCTGCTGGGCCCCAAGGAGGCCCGGGAGCTGTGGCCGGTCATGGAGGTCTCGGACCTGGTCGGCGCCGCCTACCTGCCGACCGACGGCCAGGCCAACCCCTCGGACCTGACGCAGGCCCTGGCCAGGGGCGCGCGCCAGGGCGGCGTGCGGATCGTCGAGGGCGTGACGGTGACCGGCGTGCGCGTGGTCCGCGGCCGGGTCGCGGGCCTGGTCACCGACGCCGGCGAGATCGCCTGCGAGAGCCTGGTGAACTGCGCCGGCCAGTGGGCGCCGGAGATCGGCCGCCTCGCCGGGGTTTCGGTGCCGCTCAGCTCGATGCAGCACCAGTACCTGGTCACCGAGAGGATCGAGGGCGTGGCGCCCGACCTGCCGACCCTGCGCGACCCCGACGGCCTGATCTACTTCAAGGAGGACGTCGGCGGCCTGGTCATGGGCGGCTACGAGCGGCGGCCGCTGCCCTGGGCCGAGCAGGGCATCCCGGAGGGCTTCGTCTTCTCGCTGCTCGACTGGAACTACGAGCAGTTCGAGCCGCTGATGGAAAGCGCGCTGCACCGCGTGCCGAAGCTCGCCGAGGCCGGCGTGCGCCAGTTCGTCAACGGCCCCGAATCCTTCACCCCCGACGGCAACTTCATCCTCGGCGAGGCGCCGGGCCTGCGCGGCTTCTTCGTCGGCGCCGGCTTCAACGCCTTCGGCATCGCCGCGGCCGGCGGCGCCGGCTGGGCGCTGGCCGAGTGGGTCGCGCGGGGCGAGGCGCCGATGGACCTGGCCGCCGTCGACATCCGCCGCTTCGGCCAGCCGCACCGCAGCGCCGAGTGGGTGCGGGCGCGCACCGTCGAGGCGACGGGCAAGCACTACACCATGGCCTGGCCCCACGAGGAGCAGGAGTCGGGCCGCCCGGCGCGGGTCTCGCCGCTCTACGGCCGGCTCAAGGCGGCCGGCGCCTGCTTCGGCGAGAAGCTCGGCTGGGAACGCCCGAACTGGTTCGCGCGGCCCGGAGAGGAGCCGGTCGACCGCTACAGCTACGGCCGCCAGAACTGGTTCGAGGCGGTCGGCGAGGAGCACCGGGCGGTACGCGAGCGGGTCGGCCTGTTCGACCAGTCGTCCTTCGCCAAGTTCCTGATGGTCGGTCCGAGCGCCGCGGCCGCGCTGTCCTGGATCTGCGCCGGCGAGGTGGCGGGCGCGGTCGGCCGCCTGACCTACAGCCAGCTCTGCAACCGCCGCGGCGGCATCGAGTGCGACCTGACCGTCGCGCGCCTGGCCGAAGACCGCTTCTACATCGTCACCGGCACCGCCGCGGCGACCCGCGACTTCGACTGGATCGCGCGCAACATCCCGGAGGGCGCCGAGGCGCAGCTGGTCGACGTGACCTCGGCCTATGCGGTGCTGACGGTGATGGGGCCGCGCGCCCGCGACCTGCTCTCGCAGGTGACCCGGGACGATCTCTCCAACGAAGCCTTTCCCTTCGCCAGCTGCCGCGACATCGCGATCGGCGGCGCCCCGGTGCGCGCCCTGCGCGTCACCTACGAGGGCGAGCTGGGCTGGGAGCTGCACCTGCCGAGCGAGTGCGCCGCGGCGGTCTTCGACCGGCTCAGCGAGGCGGGCGGCGCCTTCGGCCTCGCCAACTGCGGCTACCGCGCCATCGAATCGCTGCGCCTGGAAAAGGGCTACCGCGCCTGGGGCAGCGACATCACCAGCGACGACACGCCGCTCGAGGCCGGCCTCGGCTTCGCCGTCAAGCTGACCGCCAACACGCCCTTTCTCGGCCGCGAGGCGCTGCTGGCGCAGCGCGAGGCGGGGCTGAAGAAGCGCCTCGCCTGCTTCACCGTCGAGGATCCCGCCGTCGTGCTGCTCGGTCGCGAGACGCTCTACCGCGACGGCGAGCGGGTCGGCTACCTGGCGAGCGCGGGGTGGGGTTATACCGTCGCCCGCAACATCGGCTACGGCTACGTCCGCGCGCAGGCGCCGATCGACCGCGCCTTTCTCGAGGGCGGGCGCTACGAGCTGGAGGTCGCCGGCGAACGCGTGCCCTGCGAGCTCAACCTGCAGCCGCTCTACGACCCGAGGATGGAGCGGGTGAAGGGGTAGGGCGGCGGAGCTGGCGCCGTCACGGCGCCCAGCCCTGCTGGCGATAGTAGAGGGCGGCCCCGGGGTGGACCGGCGCGGCGCCGGTGCGATGCACGGCGTTGGCGACGGACAGGGCCTCGAAGGCCGGGTGCAGCCGGCGGAAGTCGTCGAAGTCGTCGAACACCGCCCTGGCGATCTCGTAGGCCACGGCCTCGCTCATGCGGGTGGTTGTGACGACCACCGCGCGCACGCCGAAGCTCTCGACGTCGGCCGGGTTCGGCGAATAGGTGCCGCCGGCGATCACGGCGCGCTCGTAGTCCTCCTTCTCGGACAGCATCCGGTCGATGGCCGGGCCGCTGACCGGCACCAGCCGGCCGCGACAGGTCTGCGTCGCGTCCGCGATCAGCCCGTTGGGCTGGGCGACCGAGTAGACGATGGCGTCGACCTCCTCGGCGCAGAAGGCCCGGTTCTGCTCCGCGGGCGCCAACTCGCGCACCTCCGCGAAGTCGGCGCGCGTCAGGCCGAGCGCGGCCAGGACGTTCTCCATGTCGGCGCGCTGGCGCGATCCCGGATTGCCGATGCTGATGCGCTTGCCGCGCAGGTCGTCGAGCGAGCGGATCGTCGATTCCTGGTGGACGACCAGCGTGAAGACGTCGGCATGGCCGGCGAAGAGGACACGAAGCTCCCCCGCAGGCCCGGCGAGGGCGAAGGGACCGCGGCCGGCGACGGCGTCGGCGAGCAGGTCCGAGGTAGCGATGCCGACCTCTATGCGGCCGTCGCGCAGCGCTTCCAGGTTGGCGACGGCGCCCTCCGAGGGTCGCTCGGCGCAGCGCAGGCCGTGGCGGTCCCTGGCGAGGTTGAACAGGCGGCAGATGGAGCCGCCGAGCGGGTAGTCGATCTCGGTGGGGCTGGCGGTGCCGATCACCACGTCCGGACGCCGTGTCACCTGGGCGCAGCCAACCGCGCCGACCGCCAGGGCCGCCAGCGTGCAGGCCACTGTCAGCGAGCGCGCCCAACTCCGCCCAGACCGGGTTCCTCTAGGTCGCGAGCGCATATTCCAGGGTCTCCCCTTTGAACTCGACCAGGGCCTTAACCCAGCGCTGCTCCTCGTCGTAGAACAGGCTGCCGGCGTAGTAGGGCGTGATGATCCGGTGCCGGGTGGCGCGGATCCGGCCGCGGGGCGTCTCGACGGAGGCCTTGCCGAGCCGTTTCGTGACGAGACCGATCTCGCCGCCATGCTGGACGTCGATCAGTCTTGCCGCCTCGACGATCCGGCTGTCCCAGAGTGCGTCCGAGGTCAGCAGGTGCCCGGCGGCGAGGAAGGGGCCGTCCTTGCCGACGACGCGGAAGCCGTCGCCGACGGCCTCGCCGGCGACCTCGAGGCTCCTGCCCTCGCTCTGCGTCCTGGCCACGACCGCCTGCAGCCGCCCGCCCTGCCAGACCTCGCGCGCCTCGTGCCGCAGGCTGAAGACCGTGAAGAACAGGACCTTGGCGGTAATCTCGATGTAGGTCTCGACGACCAGGCGGTCGGCCTCGGCGCGGAAGGCGACCCGGTGCTCGCCGATCTCCGAGCCCTGCCACAGGCAGCGGAAGCGCAGGTCCCGGTCGCTCGCGGCCCGGGCCGAGGGCAGGCCGCCGCACAGCGCCGCGCCCCCGGCGGCGGCCTGGACGAGCAGTCGCCGACGGCTGATCGCAGCGCCGTCTTCTGTCCAGCGGGGAAGGGCCAAGGCTACCTCCAGGACCGGCGAACGACCGGAGCCCGCACGAGGAGCGGGCGCCGCAGCGAGCGTAGCACCCCCGGATGCGGGGAGGGAACCTTGCCCGCCGACTCAGGTCTTGGCGCCGTTGACCTCGCTCAGCACGTCGACCAGCTGCGGCACCAGCTCCTCGCCGTGGCCCAAGGCCACGGCCAGGGTCAGGGTCTGCAGGGCGGCCGGGGCCATCGCGCCGAACAGCCCGGCCTCGCTCGCCATGTTGTTGAAGTAGCGCAGGTCCTTGCGGGCGTTGCGGATGGCGAACTGCAGGCCGGAGGGATCGCCGTCGATGGCCTGGGCCATCATCTTCTGGAAGATGCCGCTGTTGACCGGCCCGGCCGAGACCAGCTCGTTGAGGCGGACGAGGTCGACGCCGACCGTCCGCGCGGCGGTCACCGCCTCGGCCACCAGGCTGGCCAGGCCCATGGCCATGAAGTTGTTGATCAGCTTGAGCTTGTGCCCGGCACCGAGCGGTCCGACGTGGAACACGTTCTCGGCGTAGCAGGCCATCACCGGCTTCAGCGTCGCGAACAGCGTCTCGTCGCAGCCGACCATGGTGTTGAGCTTGCCTTCCTCGGCTTCCTTGGGCGTGCGCGTCAGTGGCGCGTCGACGAGGTGCACGCCCCGGGCGGCGGCGATCTCGCCCAGGCGCAGGGTCGAGCTCGGGTCGGCGGTGCTGGTGTCGACGACGATCATGCCCTCGGCGGCGCCCTCGAGCAGGCCGTCCGGGCCGGCGACGATCGCCTCGACATGGTCGGAGGTCGGCAGGCACAGGAAGACGATGTCGCTGGCGCGCGCGACCTCGGCCGGCGTCTTGGCCTCCTTGGCGCCGCGCCCGACCAGGTCGTCGACCGGCTTGCGGTTGCGGTGGCCGAGGATGGTCAGCGGGTGGCCGGCGCCGTGCAGGTGCTTGGCCATGCCGTGGCCCATCAGGCCGACGCCGACGAATCCGATGCGTTGCTTGTCGCTCATGAAGCTCTCCCTTGGTTGGTCGTCATTCGTCGGCGCCGGATGCCTTGGCCGGCTCAACCTTGCCCCGGCGCAGCCGGAAGAACAGCGGTGCCACCCAGATCAGCAGGGTGACGACGCCGAGGCCGGCGGCGATCGGCCGCTCGAAGAAGGCGAACAGGTTGCCGTCGGCCTTGATCATCGAGGTGATGAAGCTGTCCTCGAGCAGCGGGCCGAGCACCAGGCCCAGGATCGCCGGGGCGATCGGAAAGCCGTTCTCCTCCATCAGGTAGGCGACCAGCCCGAGCACCAGCATGACGCCGACGTCGAAGACCGTGTTGTTGATGGCGAAGGTGCCGACGATGCAGAACAGCAGGATGATCGGCATCAGCACCTCGCGCGGCACCAGCAGCAGCTGCTTGGAGGACTTGATCGCCGCCAGGCCGAGCGGCAGCAGCATCAGGTTGGCGAGGAAGAAGGACAGGAAGACCGCGTAGATCAGCTCGGGCTGGTAGAGGAAGACCGTCGGCCCCGGGTTCATGCCCTTCATATAGAGCACGCCGATGACGATGGCGGTGATCGAGTCGCCGGGGATGCCGAACACCAGGGCCGGCACCCAGGAGCCGCCGAGCCCGGCGTTGTTCGAGGAGGCGGCATCGACGATGCCCTCGGGGTGGCCGGTGCCGAACTTCTCCGGCTCCTTCGAGAATTTCTTGCCGACCGCGTAGGAGATCCAGGCGGCGATGTCGGAGCCGGCGCCGGGCAGGGCGCCGACCAGGGTGCCGATCACGCTGCCGCGCAGCAGGTTCAGCTTGTAGCGCCGCAGCACCGGGCCCAGGCCCTTGAAGATGTTGCCGATATGCTCCTGGGGCGCCTTGTAGTGCGGGGTTGTGGCGGTGACGCTGCGGATCACCTCGGCGAGCGCGAACATGCCGATCATCGCCGGGATGAAGTTGATGCCGCCCATCATCTCGACGTTGCCGAAGGTGAAGCGCGGATGGCCCGACATGGGGTCGACGCCGATGGTCGCGATGAACAGCCCGATCAGGAGTGAGACCAGCCCCTTGACCGCCGAGCCCGAGGAGACGAAGGCGGCGCAGGTCAGGCCCATGCAGGCCAGCCAGAAGTACTCGAAAGAGCTGAACCTGAGGGCGATGTCGGCCAGCACCGGCGCCGCCGTGGCCAGCACGGCGCTGCCGAACAGGCCGCCGACGATCGCGCCGGACAGGCTGATGCCGAGCGCCAGCTCGGCCCGGCCCTTGCGGGTCATCGCGAAGGCTTCGTTGGTGTAGGCGGCCGAGGCCGGGGTGCCTGGAATGCGCAGCAGTGCCCCGGGAATGTCGCCGGCGAAGATCGCCATGGCCGTCGCGGTGACGATCGCCGCCAGCGCCGGCACCGGCTCCATGAAGAAGGTGATCGGCACCAGCAGCGCGGTGGCCATGGTCGCCGAGAGGCCGGGGATCGCGCCCATGAACAGGCCGAAGCCGCCGGCCGCCAGCATGACCGTCAGCACGTAGGGGTCGAGGATCAGCCCGAAGGCCAGCGAGATCGGGTCCATGGCGCGCCTACCACTGGACCGGCGGCAGGATGCCCCAGGGCAGGGGGACGCGCAGCAGCTGGCCGAAGGCCTGCTGCATGGCCACGGTCGCGACAGCGGCGATCGCCAGGCTCGAGGCCAGGTGCCGCACGCCGCGCAGCCGGGTCAGCAGCACGGCGAGCAGGAGGAAGGCGGTCGGGATGAAGCCGAGCGCCTTGGCGGCTAGGATGTAGAACAGCAGCAGTGCGATCAGCAGCAGGAAATTCGCGACGTGCCCGGGCGAGCGCATCCAGTCGGCGGCGACCAGCCAGGGGCTCTCGTGGCGCGCCTTGACGCCGCGCACGATCAGCAGGAGGCCGCTCAGCGCCATCAGGACGGCGATCGTCTGCGGGAACAGCTTCGAGCCGTAGTTCTGGCCCGGCATCGGGGGAAAGCCCAGGGTCTGGTAGAAGACCCCGGCGGCGAACACGATCAGGATCGTGCCCGCGACGGCGTCGTTGACCTTCACGGCGGGACTCCGCGGCAGGCGGGGGAAGGGCGACGGAAGGATCGCGTCAGGGCGGGGCGCCTGACTCGGACGCCCCCGCCCTGTTTCGCGCGATCCCTACTGGGCCAGGCCCGCCTTCTTCATCACGTCGCCGAGCTCCTTGTCGGAGGTCGCCATGAAGTCGTAGGCCTCCTGCGGGCCGCGCCAGACCATGCCGAAGCCGCGGTTGGTCATGAACTCCTTGAACTCCTCGCTCTCGTAGGCCTTCTGCAGGGCCTCCGAGGCCTTGGCGACGATGTCCTCGGGGATGCCCTTGGGACCGGCGATGACGCGCCAGGCGCCGACCGTCCAGTCCGAGCCGGTGGCCTCCTTCAGGGTCGGCACGTCCGGGAAGATGCCCAGGCGCTCCTCGCCCATGGTGGCGAGCGGCCGGACGCGGCCGGCCTCGATCAGGGCCTGGCCCTCGGGCAGCGAGGAGGTGACGATGTCGACGCCGCCGGCGACCATGTCCTTGAGCCCGGGCGCGGCGCCCTGGCTCGGCACCCAGGTCACCTGGTCGCCCGGCAGGCCCTCCGAGAGCATCCAGCCGGCGAGGCCGAGATGCCAAATCCCGCCCTGGCCGGTGCCCGAGGCCTTCATCGCGCCCTTGTCGCCGGCCTTGATCGCCTCGAGCAGCGCCTCGGCCGTCTCGTACTCGGAATCCGAGCTGACCATGACGCCGCCGGGATCGATGTTGACTTGGCCAAGCACCGTGTAGTCCTCGTAGCTGAGCTCGGTCAGGCCCTGCCAGTGCATCATCGCGATCTCGACGGTGACAACGCCGAAGGTGTAGCCGTCGGGGTCGGCCGTGGCGATCGCCGAGTGGCCGACGACGCCGCTGCCGCCGGTGCGGTTGACGACGTTGACCGGCTGGCCGAGGTCCTTCTCCATCAGGCTGCCGATGATGCGCCCGACCGCGTCGGTACCGCCGCCGGCGCCCCAGGGCACGATGATGGTGACCGGGCGCTCCGGCCATTCCGCCTGGGCGGCCGGCGTAGCGAGGCCTGCCGCGCCGAGCGCGGCGACAGCGGAGAAGGCGAGCAGGGTCCGTCTGAGCATCGAATTAGTCCTCCCGTGTCGTTTTTGTTCTGGCCGGGCATTGGCGCTCGGCCGGTTGGTCGTCATACACCGAAAGCACGTCCAGCATAAGTCATCATATGACTGCCGATGCGGGCCGCCTAGAGCCTGCTTGGTCGGGCGGCCCCGGCACAAGCCAATTCTTGCGCAGAGGTGGCATGCCAGGCGCAGGTGCGGGTGCGGGTGATGCGCGTGGCCCCGGTGGGGACGCCTGGGTTGGGCAAACCCTTCGGCACGCCGCTGCCGCGGCCGCGACGACCCCGGGGGCGGCCGGATGGCATACCGTCCGCCTCGCTGACGGTCCTTCGCTTTAGCGCCGGCCCCGCATGAAGGGCGTCCGGACCAGGCCGAGCAGCAGGAAGGTCAGGCAGACCGCGGTCATGATCCCCGGCAGGCCGTGCGGGCCGATCCAGTCCATGGCGGCGCCGGCGACCGGGGGGCCGGCGAGGTTGCCCAGGCAGTAGACCATGACGAAGAGCGCGTTGGCCTGGGCCAGGGTGCCGCCCCGGAAGCGGTCGCCGAGCATCGCCAGCCCGACCGTGTAGAGGCCGACGAAGACGCCGCCCCAGACGAACAGCACCGGCCAGAGCAGCCAGGACTGGCCGGCCAGGAAGGGCAGGGCCAGGGCCCCGGCGCCGCCGACCGCGCCGCAGGCCAGCAGCATGGCGCGCTTGTCGGCGCGGTCGGCGAGCCAGCCGATCGGCACCTGCAGGCAGACCGTGCCGGCGATCGCGACCGAGAGCATCAGCACCGCGGTGTCCTGCAGCATGCCGATGCGCAGGCCGTAGATCGCCAGCAGCGACAGCACGCTGGAATCCATGACGCCCGAGACCAGGGTCGCGGCAAAGAGCGTCGGGGCGATCAGCAGCGCCGACCAGCGGCCGTGCTCGCTGTGCGCCTCGATCACCGGGGCCGCCTTGCCGACCAGGATCAGCGGAATCGCGGCCAGGGAGATGGTGACGCAGATGAAGCCGAAGGGCGCGAAGCCCTCGATGTCGACGACGGTCAGCAGCAGGGGACCGGAGGCGAAGCCGATCGACAGCAGGGTCGCGTAGAGCCCCGCGAGCAGGCCGCGGCTGGCCTTTGGGGCCAGGGCGTTGAGCCAGGTCTCGCTGACGATCCAGTGCACCGCCATGCCGAGGCCGACCAGGAAGCGCAGCAGGAACCAGGCCTCGAGATCGCGGAAGCGTGCCATCAGCAGGAAGCTGACGACGATCAGGACGATGCCGCCGAGCAGCAGCGACAGCGCGCGGAAGCGGCGCAGCAGGACCGGCAGCAGCCCGCCCATCAGCAGGGTCGCGACAATCGGCACCGCCGAGTTCAGGCCGATCAGCCAGGTCGCGACGCCCTGGCGCTCGAGCAGCAGGGAGATCAACGGGATCGAGGTGCCGAAGGTCAGGCCGGCGGCCAGGATCGAGGTCAGCACGGCGATCAGTCCGCGACGCCGCAGCGCGCGGTCGAGCGGATGCTCGAAGTGCGCCTCCTGCTGCAGCGGCGGATGGGGAATCGGGTCGGGCGCGGTCATCAAGGAAGCGTCCCGGGCTGCGGCCGCGCCCCGGTGCAGAGGGCGTCGACGGCGAGGCAGCCCCGTTCCTGCACGATCACCGGATTGAGGTCCAGGCTGCCGAGCGAGCCGGCCAGGGCGGCCGCGGCGCGCGACAGCGCCGCGGTGGCCTCGGCCAGCGCCGGCAGGTCGCGCGCCGGCCGGCCGCGTCCGGCGGCCCGGCGGCGCCCCAGGCGCAGGCCCGCGAGGGCCCGCGCCGCCGTCGCTGCGTCGAAGGGCGCCAGCAGGAAGGCCGCGTCCCGCTCTTCCTCGATGCCGAGTCCGCCGGTGCCGAGCATCACAACCGGCCCGAAGTCGGGATCGTCGATCACCCCGAGCGCCGCCTCGACGCCGGGCGCGGCCATGCGGGCGACCAGCACCTCGGGCCCGAGCGCCGCCGTCATCTCGGCGTAGGCATGGATCAGCGCCGCCTCGTCGCCGAGGCCCAGGCGCACGCCGCCGAGGTCGCTCTTGTGCGCGAGACCCGGCCTGGCGGTCTTCAGCGCGACCGGATAGCCGAGCGCGTCGGCGGCCTCCAGCGCCGCCTCGACGCCGGCGGCGGTGCGGCAGGCGACGGTCGGCAGGCCGGCCTCCGCGACCAGGGCCAGGGCCTCGGCCTCCGACAGCGGTCCCAGGGCGAGGCGCGGCTTCCAGCGCTGGGCGAAGCTGGCGGGCAGGGCCGGCACCGCGGCCGGCCGCAGGCGGTCGCGCCGCGCCAGGACGTGCTTCGCCGCCTTCAGCGCCCACCACTCGCCGTCGATCACCGGCAGGCCGGCGCGGGTCAGCTCGATGTCCAGCGGGTCGCCGCCGCTGCCGTGGCGCGAGGTCACCAGGGTGACCGGCTTGCTCGTGCGCTTCGCCGCCTCCAGCGCCGCGCGGCAGTAGCTCGGCTCCAGGCGTCCGCCGCCCTCGCGGTCGAAGCAGAAGAAGGCGAGGGCGCTGTCCGGATCCTCGGCGAGCGCCGCCAGGCAGTCGGCAAAGACGGCCTCGCTGTCGCGCCCGGTGCCCCAGGCGTCGAGCGGGTTGGTCGGCGGCAGGCCCGGGTCGAGACGCGCCGCGAGGCGGGCGATGGTCTCGGGCGAGGGCTGGCCGTAGGGCACGCCCAGCTGCTCGGCGAGGTCGAGCCACAGGCCGCGTTCGCCGCCGCTGTCGTGCAGCGTCGCGAGGCCCCCGGCGGCGACCTTGCGCGGGTGCAGCAGCAGCTGCACCGTCGCCGCCAGCTCGTCCAGGGTCTCGACGCGGATCACGCCGTGGCGCTCGAAGAGCGCGCCGTAGACCGCGTCGTCGCCGGCCAGGGCGCCGGAGTGGCTGACCGCCAGCTCGGCGCTGCGGCGGCTGCGCCCGACCTTGAGCGCGACCACCGGCACGTCCTGCCGGTCGGCGCGCGCCAGCGCCGCCGCGAAGCCGGCGGGATCGCGCGCCGTCTCCATGAAGAGCGCCACGACCTCGGTCTCCGGCCGGTCCAGCGCCCAGTCCAGGTAGTCGGCCAGGGTCGTCGTCAGCTCGTTGCCGGTCGAGACGGCGAGCGACCAGCCGATGCGCTCCTCGCAGTCCGACAGCGCCGAGAGCACCGAGCCGGAGTGGCTGAGCAGGACGGCGCCGCCCTCCAGGCCTGGCGGCGAGGCCCGGAAGCCGCAGACGCTGACCCGGTCCCGGAAGTTGTGGAAGCCCATGCCGTTGGGGCCGCAGATCGCCACGCCGGCGCCCTGCGCCTTGGCCTTGAGGCGCGCCGGCAGCCCGGGGTCCTGCGCCGGGCTGCCGCTGGCGAAGATCGTCGCCGCCCGCACGCCGGCGGCCAGGGCCTCCTCGAAGGCCGCCTCCAGCCGCTCGTTGGGCAAGCAGAAGACGGCGAGGTCGGCAACCTCGGGCAGGCTGGTGCAGTCGGGATGGCAGGGCAGGCCGGCCAGCTCCCGGTAGCCCGGGTTGACCGGGAAGACGCGGCCCGCAAAGCCGCCGCCGAGCAGCTGCGCCAGGGTCAGCTGTCCGACGCTGCCCTCGCGCGCCGAGGCGCCGACGACCGCGACCGAGCGGGGCGAGAGCAGGGGGTCCAGGCGGTGGGGCATGGCTGGGCTCTGGTCGTTGATCGGAGGGTCCGCGGCGGCTTCGCCCCTCACCCGCCTCGCTGGCGCTCGGCACCCTCTCCCCGGAGGGGCGAGGGTTACCTTTCCCTCGCCCCTCCGGGGAGAGGGAGGGGCCCACGCGTGAGCGTGGGAGGGTGAGGGGTGATCCCCGCTGTGGCTTGAAAGTCCTGGCTGAAACCTACTCCCGCCGGTGCGCCGGCGCGTAGAAGCGCGGCTCGACGACGGTCGCGACGGCGTCGACGCGGCCCTGCGTCACTTCCTTCACGTAGTAGATCTCGGCGTTCAGCTTGCGGCCCGGCGTGGCGTAGCGCGCCTCCACCGTGGCCAGCGCGATGTTGCGCTTGAGCACCGGCGACCAGCAGGCTGAGGTGACCTGCCCGACCTCGCGGCGGCCGGCGTAGAGCCAGGCGCCGTGGGCCGGCTTGCGGCCCTCGACGTCGAGGCCGACCAGGCGGCGCTTCGGGCCGCCGGCCTCGCGCTCGGCGAGCAGCGCGCTGCGGCCGTTGAAGTAGCCGGGCTTGGCGAAGTTGACCGCCCAGCCCAGGCCGAGCGCCTCGGGCGTGCGGGTCTGGCTGGCGCGCAGGGCGTGGCCGGCGCCGACGTACTCGACGTTGACCAGCACGTGCCCGGCCTCCAGGCGCAGCACGTCGAGCGCCGCCGAGCCCATCGGCCGCAGGTAGTGGCGTTCGGCGACCGCCATCAGCCGGTCCCAGAGCGTCAGGGCGCGCTCCGCCTCGATCCACAGCTCGAAGCCCAGGTCGCCGGTGTAGCCGGTCCGGCTGACCTCGATCTCCCCGCCCTCGAAGGCGAAGCGGCCGAGGCCGAAGAAGGGCAGGCGGGCCGCCGCGGCGAGGCCGACGTCCTCCAGCACCCGCTTCGACAGCGGCCCCTGCAGGGCGAGGCCGGCAATCGCCCCGGTGACCTCCTCGACCGCGACCTCGAAGCCGTAGGCGCAATCCTCGAGCCAGTGCAGCTGCGGCTCGGCCGCGTTGAGCCGGAAGCTGTCCGCGCTCTCGCGGAACAGCGTGCCCTCCTCGATGACACGGCCGCGGCCGTCGCACCAGGGGCCGTAGAGCACGCGGCCCGGCTTCAGCTTGGTGACATCGCGGGTGAACATGCGATCCAGCATGGCCTCGGCCCCGGGGCCGGCGATCCGGTACTTCAGCATCGGCGAGACGTCGTAGAGCGAGGCGGCGGTGCGCGTCGCGAAGTACTCGTCATCCGGCGACAGGAAGGTCGAGACCGTGGTGTGGCCCTGCCAGCGCTCCCAGGCGTTGACGAGGTTGAGCGCGGCGGTGCGCTCGTGGAAGGGCGTCGGCTGCAGCATCGCGCCGGCGCCGGGGTCGAGGCTCTCGGGCATGTCTTTCCTGTCCTTCGGCTCAGCGCCGGGCCCTGGCCGCGGCCAGGGCGGCGCGCGCGGCGTTGGCGCCGGGCCGGCCGGTCACACCGCCGCCGGGATGGCTGCCGGCGCCGCACAGCCACAGGCCCTGGATTGGCGTCGCGTACTGCGCCAGCCCCGGCGCCGGGCGCAGCAGGTAGGTCTGGTCGAGGCCGGTCTCCAGGTGGTGCCAGTGGCCGCCGGGCGCGCCGGTCGCGGCCTCGACCTCGCGTGGGGTCAGCGCCTCGGCCGCCTCGATCGTCTCGGCGAGGCCCGGCGCCAGCTCCGAGAGAGTCGCGGTGGTGTGCTCGATCAGCGCCCGCTTGAGCGCCGCCTCGTCGCGGTTGCGCAGGCGGTAGGGCACGTTGGCGAGGGTCGCGCTGAGGATCGGTTGCGATTCGCTGCCGAGCTGGTGGCTGTCGGCGAGGCCGGGCAGGACGATCTCCATGGCCGGGCGCTCGGCCAGCTCGCCGTACTTGGCGCAGTCGTGGCCGCGCTCGAGGAAGCCGAGGTCGGGGGCGAAGACCAGGCGCGAGCGGCCGAGCGCGCTGGCCGCCAGGCCGAAGTCGGGGACCGCGCCGAGCCGCAGCCAGACCTTGGCGGTACCGCCCTCGCCGCGGGCGTGGCGCAGGCCGCGCACCAGGTCGGCGTCGAGCCGCCCGGCGCCGACCAGCTCCAGCAGGGTCGTCCTGGGGTGCGCGCTCGACAGCACCGTGCGGCAGTCGAGCTCGCTGCCGTCGGCCAGCACCAGGCCGTTGACCCGGCCGTTGTCGACCAGGATCTCGGCGACCCGGGCGCCGGTGCGGATCTCCGCGCCGGCGGCGCGCGCCGAGCTGGCCAGCGCCTCGATCAGCGCCCGCGGGCCGCCGCGCGGCAGGAGGCTCGCGCCGCGCCGCCCGGCCAGGGTGCCGGCCTTGCGCTGCAGCAGCGTGTAGACGGTGTTCGGCGAGCGCGGCCCGAAGCGGTTGCCGAGCACCGAGTCGAAGCCGATCAGGCCCTTCAGGGCGTCGGTCTCGAAGACCTCCTCGACCAGGTCGAAGCTGTTCATGCCGATGATGCGCAGCAGGTCGCGCATGTCGCGCCGGCCGAGCCGCCGCATCGCCCAGCCGAGCCTCAGGTACTCCAGGCGCTCGCTCCAGGCCTGGAAGCGCAGGCTCGGCGGCGTGCGGTCGAGGAAGGGCGCCAGCGCCGCGCTCAGCCGGCCGAGGCGTGCCTCGAAGAGCGGCAGCCGCTCGGCGTCGCGCGGCGAGAAGCGGCCGAGCGAGCGGCGCGTCGCCTCGGGGTCGCTGCCGGAGACGACGAGCAGCTCGCCGCCCGGCAGCAGCGCCACGTCGTCCATCGTCGCGACCGCGAAGGCCAGGCCGTGGCGCTCGAGCTCCAGGGTCCGGACCAGGGCCGGCGACAGCCCGTCGAGGAGGTGCGCCGCCCCGGCCGAATCGAAGCCCTCGCCCGCCGGTCCCAGCGTCGCCATGCCGCCGAGCCGCTCGGCCGCCTCCAGCACCACCACCGAGCGGCCGGCGCGGGCGGCGAGGGCGGCGGCGACCAGGCCGTTGTGGCCGCCGCCGATGACCGCGACCTCGTAGGTGCCGCCGCTCACGCCGCTGCCCCCCGGCCGAACTTGTGTCTCGCATCGGAGAGGATTTCGCGCGCGGCGTTGGCGCCGGGCGCGCCCATGACGCCGCCGCCGGGATGGGTCGAGGAGCCGCACATGTAGAGGCCGCCGAGCGGGCCGCGGTACTGGGCGTAGCCGGGGATCGGCCGGTTGAACAGCAGCTGGTCGAGGGTCAGCTCGCCGTGGAAGATGTTGCCCTCGGTCAGGCCGACCTCGTTCTCCAGGTCCCAGGGCGTGCGCACCCAGCAGTCCAGGACGAGGTCGCGGAAGCCGGGCGAGTAGAGCTCGATCGTGTCGAGCACGGTCTTGCCGAAGGCGTCGCGCTTCTCGGGGGTCCAGGGGCCGTCGGCCAGGGTCGGCGGCACGTACTGGACGAAGACCGACATGTAGTGCTGGCCCGGCGGCGCCATGGTCGGGTCGTAGTGCGTCGGCATGGTGATGTCGAGGAAGGGCTCGCGCGACCACTGGCCGTTCTTCCAGTCGTCGTAGCCGCGCTCCAGGTACTCCATCGACTCGCTGATCAGGATGCCGCCGCGCCGGAGCAGCGGCTCGCCGGCCAGGGCCGGGAACTCGGGCAGGCGCTCGAGCGCGATGTTGAGCTTGCCCGAGGAGCCGCGGATCTTGAAGTTGCGCACCGACTCCAGGAAGTCGTCGGGCAGGTCCGAGGGTGCCGCCAGCTTCAGGTAGGTCCGCTTGACGTCGAGGTTGGAGACGACGCGCGTCGCCCGGATCTCCTCGCCGCCGGCCAGGGCCACGCCCTCGACCCGGCCGTTGCGGACGATCAGCTGCTCGACCTCGGCGCCGGTGCGGATCTCGGCGCCGTGCTCGCGGGCGGCGCCGGCCAGGGCCTCGGAGACCGCGCCCATGCCGCCGACCGCGAAGCCCCAGGCGCCGACGTGGCCGTCGAGGTCGCCCATGACGTGGTGCAGCAGCACGTAGGCGCTGCCCGGCGAGTAGGGGCCGAGCGCGGTGCCGATGATCGAGTTGCCGGCCAGCGAGCCCTTCAGCAGGTCGGACTCGAAGTAGCGGTCCAGGAAGTCGCCGCAGCTCATCGTCCAGAACTGCATGGCCTGGGCCAAGCCGTCCTCGCCGAGCTGGGCGAAGGCCTTCTGCAGCTTGCGCAGGCCGCGCAGGTCCTTGAGGCTGAAGGAGGTCGGGTCGGGCGGCGTCTCGAGCAGCAGCGGCCGGATCATCCGGCACTGCCGGTAGATGTCCCGGTTGAACTCGGCGTAGGCGTCGGCGTCGCGCTGCGAATGCCGCGCGATCGAGCGGCGCGTCTTGGCCGGGTCGTGGAAGAAGCCCAGCGAGTCGCCGTCGCGCGCGATCACCGTCGAGTTCTCGTAGGGGATGATCCGCAGGCCGTGCTTCGAGAGCTCCAGGTCGCGCATGATCTCGGGGCGCAGCAGCGAGCAGACGTAGGAGCAGGAGGAGTAGAGGAAGCCGGCGTGGCGCTCCTCGCTGATCGCGGCGCCGCCGATCTGCTCGCGCCGCTCCAGCACGACCACCTCGAGCCCGGCGCGGGCCAGGTAGGCGGCGGCCGTCAGTCCGTTGTGGCCGGCCCCGACCACGATGGCGTCGTAGCGCTTCATCGGCTGCGCTCCCCTCCTCGCGACCGGCTCCCGGCCGGCCTCCACTTGCGCCGCGGCAGTCTAGGCAGGGGGCCGGGACCTGTCCAGTCGCTGAATGATCCGTCAGTCAAAATATCGACACGAAGGCAAGATTTTTCATTGCCTTAGTAGGTCGCCAGGGGATAGCCTCTCACCGCAATCCAGGAGGCGAGGGTGAGCCAGGAAGCCAAGCGGGACCGGCGCCGTCTGCAGCTGATCGAGGCGACGATCGACACCATCGCCGAGCGCGGCCTGGTCGGCACGACCCTGGCCCAGGTCGCCAAGGCGGCGGGCGTCAGCTACGGCGTCGTCGGCTTCTACTTCCGCAGCAAGGACGCGCTGCTGCGCGCCACGCTCGACCAGCTCGCCGACGACTACGAGGCGGTCGTGGCGCGCGCGCTCGCCAAGGCCGGTCCCTCGGACGCCGCCAAGCTGATCGCGATCCTGGAGGCCGACTTCTCCTCCGAGGTCGCGCAGCGCCGCAAGATCGCCGCCTGGACCGCCTTCTGGTCGGAATCGCGCGCGACGCCGGCCTTCCGGCAGCGCTGCGTCGAGCTGCAGGACGCCTACCTCGCGCTGACCGGCGAGCTCTGCCGGCGCCTGGTCGCGGACGGCGGCCACGACCTCGATCCCGAGGCCGCGGCGGCCGGCCTCAACGCCATGGTCTACGGCCAGTGGATCGAGCTGCAGCTGCGCGGCAGCAAGCTCGGCCGCGAGCAGGCCCGGCGACCCTGCCTGCTCTACCTCAAGGCCCTTTTCCCCGACGCCTGCGCCGGGCTGATCCGCGACGCCGCCTGAGCGCCCCCTCCCAAGCCCGCACCGGAAGAAAACCGCCGATGACCTATCCCCTCTCCGCCGAGCAGCGCGCCCTGCAGTCGCGCGTGCGCGGCTTCGTCGCCCGCTTCCTGATCCCCCACGAGGTCCACGCCGAGCACAGCGACGGCCTCTTTCCCGAGGGCGCCGAGGCGGCGGCCCGCGCCGAGGTCGCGCGGCTCGGCCTCGCCGCCATGAACATGCCGAAGGCGCTGGGCGGCGGCGGGCTGTCCTACCTCGAGCAGGCCCTGGTCTCGGAGCAGATCGGCCGGGTCACCAACGGGCTCGGCTGGCTGGTCACCACGCCGGCGCGCTGCCTCGCCGAGGTCGCGACCGACGCGCAGCTCGAGACCTGGGTCCGGCCGACGATCCGCGGCGAGCGCCACGAGTGCTACGCGATCACCGAGGAGGAGGCCGGCAGCGACGTCGAGGCGATCCGCACGACGGCGCGTCGAGAGGGCGACGGCTACGTCATCGACGGCGAGAAGTGGCACGTCACCAGCGCCAACCAGGCCGACTACCTGGTCGTCCAGGCCAAGCTGGCCGGGGGCGCCAGCGAGGGCGCCCACGCGCTGTTCTACGTCGACCGCGCGACCCCGGGCGTGCGCTTCGTGCGGACGCCGGCCTACACCCACACCTTCGCCCACCACCACCCGATCGTCGCCTTCGAGGGCGTGCGCGTGCCGGCCGGCAACCTGATCGGCGCGGAGGGGCAGGGCATGAGCTTCACCCACGACTGGTTCCGCTACGAGCGGCTGATGATCGCCGCGCGCTGCTGCGGCGCCGCCGAGCGGCTGATCGAGGAGGCCACGGCCTTCGCCAAGGCCCGGGTCGCCTTCGGCCAGGCGATCTTCGAGAACCAGTCGATCCAGTTCATGCTGGCCGACTCCCTGACCGAGCTCTGGGCCGCGCGGCTGATGGTCTACCGCCTGGCCGAGGCGCACGACGCCGGCGAGGACGTCAAGGTCCTGCACGGCCAGTGCTCGATGGCCAAGCTCTACGCCTCTGAGATGGCCAACCGGGTCGCCGACCGGGCGGTGCAGATCTTCGGCGGCCGCGGCTACATGCGCGAGAACGTCGCCGAGCGCTTCTTCCGCGAGCTGCGGGTCGACCGCATCTGGGAAGGTACCAGCGAGATCCAGCGCTCGATCATCGCGGGGCAACTCGCCAAGCGCGGCCAGGAGGCCCTGGTTGGCTAGGGGCGCGGTGCAGAACCACCCCTCACCCTCTCGGTGCCCCTGGTTTCCCCTCGCCCCTTGGGGGAGAGGGAGGGGCCCGCAGCCGTCAGGGCGTGGGAGGGTGAGGGGCGGTCCGGCGCTCGCTCTCCTGCTTCTGCTCGCCCTGCCTGCCGCCGCCGACGAAACCCCGACGCCGCCGGCCGAGCCGGCTCCGAGCTGTTCCGCCTGCACCGGCTCGGCGGTCAAGGCTTGGCGAATTCGCAAGGGCGATCCCAGCCGACCAGCGCCGACCAAGCCGCTGAAGGAAAACGATAAAGAACCAACAAAGTCCGATCTCGCTGAATGATTGGACAATCAAACGGGGCTGTGCCAGACTCCTCGTTTGGGAGGAGCACGAGCGACGATCCGCCGTCAGAATGCGGGCGCGCCTCGTGCCAGGGGATGAACCGCGTGCCTGCGCCGATGCCCTCGGCGCGCCGCCGGAGTGACCCGGCGGCGGCTTTCCGGCTTCGACCGGCGGGCACGAACCAACCGGGAGGCTGCCGATGACCGAGAACAGCAACACCGACAATCCTTCAGCGCGGAACCGTTCGGTTCCGCGTGCCGGCGCGCTCTCGCGCCGCCGCTTCAACAGCCTGATGGCCGGCACCGGCCTCGCCGTCGGCGGCTTGGCCGCCGGCGCGACGGCGCTGCTGCCGCGCCCGGCGCAGGCGGCCGTCGACCTGACCGTCTTCGAGTGGTCGGGCTACGACGATCCCTCGATGTTTCCGGAGTTCGTCGAGCAGTACGGCGACCAGCCGGCCTTCGCGATCTTCGCCGAGGAGGAGGAGGCCTACCAGAAGCTGCGCGCCGGCTTCCAGGTCGACCTCGCCCATCCCTGCACGCTCTCGGTCGGCCGCTGGCGCGATTCCGGCCTGCTGAAGCCGATCGACACCAGCCGGATCCCGCGCTGGAGCGAGATCCCGGCCTCGATGCTCGAGGCCAAGGGCATCAAGGCGGACGGCGAGATCTGGTTCATGCCCTTCGACTGGGGCAACTCGACGATCATCTACCGCCAGGACGAGCTGCCCGACGCCCGGCAGTCCTACGAGATGCTGCTCGATCCCAAGCTGCAGGGCCGCGTGTCGATCTTCGATTCGGTCGACGAGGCCTTCGTCATCGCCTCGGGCATCCTGGGCTACGACAGCCACATGGACCTCAGCGACGAGCAGATCGAGAAGTGCACCGAGGTGCTGCGCGAGCTGCACAAGAACGTGCGCTTCTACTGGGGCGACCCGACCGCGCTGCAGCAGTCCATGGCGGCCGGCGAGGTCCTGGCGGCCTGGGCCTGGACCGACTCCTACCTGGCGCTGAAGGGCGAGGGCGTGGACGTCAAGTTCATGTTCCCCGAGGAGGGGCTGTCGACCTGGATGTGCGGCATGGTCATGACCGAGGACGCGCCCGGCGACGAGAGCCAAGCCTACGACTACCTGAACGCCATGCTCGATCCCGCCGTCGGCAAGGTGCTGATCGACGACTGGGGCTACGGCCACAGCAACGCCGGCAGCTACGAGCTCGCCGAATCGGAGCTGGCGATCGAGCTCGGCCTGACCAGCGACCTCGACAAGTTCCTCGAGGGCACGCGCTTCCAGGGCGAGATCGACCCCGAGCGGCGCGAGAAGATGATCGAGATCTTCGAGACCGTGAAGCTCGGCGGCTGAGGCCGCCGCCGATTCCTGCGACCGGCAGGGGCCGGCCGGGGTTCGCCCTCGGCCGGCCCTTTTTTCGTCGCGGGCGGCCCCGACGGCGCAGGCTGCCGCTTCCCCCTTCGTCATTCCCGCGAAAGCGGGAATCCATAGGGAGGAACCGCCGGCACAGCCCCCCTGGCGTCCGCGCGCGCCGCTTCGTCCTCTGGATCCCCGCTTTCGCGGGGATGACGGGAAAGGGGGCGGGGATGACGGGCTGGGGGGACGACGGCCTGGGCGATGACGGCCTGGGTGACGACCGCCAGGGGGGCACGACGGCCTGGGGGCACCGCGGGTCCGCCCCCTTGTTCGTCATTCCCGCGAAAGCGGGACTCCAGGACGCGGAGCCACCGGCGTGCCCATTCCCGTCATTCCCGCGAAAGCGGGAATCCATAGGGAGGAACCGCCGGCACGGCCCCCCTGGCGTCCGCGCGCGCCGCTTCGTCCTCTGGATCCCCGCTTTCGCGGGGATGACGGGAGAGGGAGCGGGGATGACGGGAGAGGGCGCGTGGACGGCGGCCTGGGTGGACGACGGCCTGGGCGGACAACGGCCTGGACGGATTACGGCCTGGGGGGACGACGACCGGACCGGCCCGTCTCAGAAATCCAGCGGGCCGGACTCCTTGACCTCCTTCATGACGAAGAAGGTGCGGGTCTGGCGCACGCCGGGCAGGGCGATCAGGCGCTCCGCGCGCAGCTTGCCGAAGGCCTCGACGTCCTTGACGCGCATCTTCAGGAAGTAGTCGAAGTCGCCGGCGACCAGGTGGCACTCCAGCAGGAAGGGCAGGGCGCGCGCCGCCTCCTCGAAGGCGGCGAAGGATTCCGGCGTCGAGCGGTCCAGCACGACGCCGACCAGCGCGAGGCCGCCGCGCCCGACCTTGGCCGGGTCGACCAGCGCCGTGGTGCGCAGGATGTAGCCCTCGCGGAACAGCCGCTGGGTGCGCCGGTGGCAGGCCGAGGCCGAGAGCGCGACCCTGCGCGCCAGCTCGGCGCGCGCTCGGCATCGACACCGGCGCCGACCTGGCGATGACCCGCCAGGCGGTGACGCGCAGCGCCCGGGCGACCGCCGAGGCGATCGGCGTGACCCGGGACCTCGGCAACGACGAGATCGAGGTCGAGGGCGGCTTCTGCGGCCCGGCCTACGGCGTCCCCGACGCGACCACGGTGGCGGCGATCCGCCTGGGTGCCCGGCTCGAGGCCATGCTCACCGACCCGGTCTACGAGGGCAAGTCCCTCGCCGGCCTGATCGGCCTCGCCGAATCCGGCGCGCTGCCGAAAGACGCGCGCGTGCTCTACGTCCACCTCGGCGGCGCCCCGGCGCTCGACGCCTACCGCCAGGCCTTCGAGGGGTAGGCAGACGGCGCCGGCGCCGTCACGCCCCTCGACAGGCTCGGGACGAAGCGGAAAGAGGCGCAGACCTTCGCTTCGTCCCGCGCCCGTCGAGGGGCGTGGGTGCCCGGTCGCGGCCGCTCAGCCGCCCTCGTAGGCCTGCTGCAGGGTCGCCAGGTCCAGCTTCTTCATCTGCAGCAGGGCCGTCATGGCCCTGCCGGACCTTTCGGCGTCCGGGTCGGAGAGCATGGCCAAGAGCGGCTCGGGCACGATCTGCCAGGACAGGCCGAAGCGGTCCTTCAGCCAGCCGCACTGCTGGGCCTGCTCGGGACCGCCCTGGCCCAGGCGGTCCCAGAAGAAGTCGACCTCCTCCTGGCTCTCGCAGCGCACGACCAGGGAGATCGCCTCGTTGAAGGTGAAGTGGGGGCCGCCGTTGAGCGCGGTGAAAGCCTGCCCGGCGAGGCGGAAGCTCACGGTCAGCACCGTGCCTTCCGGCCGGCCGTGGACCTCGAAGCCTTCCTTGCCGTAGCGCGTGACCTGCTCGATCCCGGACTCGGGAAAGATTGAGACGTAGAGCTCGGCCGCCTGCTCCGCCTGGTCGTCGAACCACAGGCAGGGCGTTATCTTCTGCAGGATCGCCACGGGATGGTCCTTTCGCGCCGGCCGCCGTCAAGCGGCGCTGCTGCAGCCCTCGGCCGCCGTGCCGTACTCGTCGTGGCGCCGCACCCAGTCCATGATCTCGGTCTCATTGCGGCCCTTGGGCGTCATGTCCAGGTAGACGAAGGCGCCCGTCGCCTCCTCGTTGCCGCGCGCGTAGCTCGAGTAGGTGTGGAAGACCTGACCGGCCTCGTCCCGGTAGAAGACGCTGTGCCCCGGCAGCTCGGAGTGCTGGTACTTGGGGTCCTCGAGCATCTGGAAATTGTAGTAGATGCTGCCCTCGGCGAGCTCCTCCTCGGTGAAGGAGACGTGGAAGTCGTAGTTGAAGTCGCTGCCGTGGGAAGAGACCCAGGGGGCCTTCCAGCCCATGCGCCGCCGGTAGGCCTCGAGCTCGGCGAGCGGCGCGCGCGAGACGCGGACGTAGGCGGCGTCGTGGTTCTCCAGGTGGACCAGGGCGCCCTCGGCGTGGTCGGCCTCCAGCGAGCAGCTCGGGCAGCCGGCGGGCCAGCCGGGCCCGAACATGAAGTGGTGGACGATCAGCTGGCTGCGCCCGCCGAACAGCTCGCCGAGCGTGCGGCGGCCGCCCGGCGCCTCGAAGACGTAGGTCTTGTCGACCCTGACCCAGGGCAGCGCGCGGCGCTCGGCGGCGACCAGGTCGCGCATCCGCGTCAGCGCCTTCTCGTTCCTCAGGTGCGCCTTGCGCGCCTTCAGCCATTCCTCGCGGGTGACGATCGTCTGCTGTTGCATGGTCTGTCCTCCGGAATCCGGACGTGGGGTCAGGCCGCGGCCGCGGCCGCCGGGAAAGGCTCGCGCCAAGCCGGAAAGGCGCAGAGTCGGTCGTGCCAGCGCCGGACCTCGGCGAGGTCCTCGACCGGAATGTGCGCCTCCTCGGCGTAGGGCAGGGCGATGGCGACGGCGAAGTCGGCGATGCTCGGCGTCTCGCCGACCAGCCAGCGCCGGCCCTTCAGATGCTCGTCGAGGACGGCGGCGTACTTGCGAACCTGACCCTGCGCCTCCTCGACCTTGGCGGCGTCGGGGCTGCCGAGGCCGAAGGGGCCCTTGATCAGGTACTCGAAGTAGAGGCTGCCGGCGTGGCGGTTGAAGTGCTGGGCGCCCCAGCTCAGCCAGCGGATCACCTCGACCTGGCGCTCGTCGCCTGGCCAGAGCTCCGAGCCGGCCTCGCGCGCCAGGTGGCACATGATGGCGTCGGCCTCCCAGATCGTCCGCCCTGCGGTCTCCAGCACCGGCACCTTGCCGTTCGGATTGAGCGCCAGGAACGGCGGCCGGTACTGCGCGCCGGCGCCGAGGTCGACGCGCACGTACTCGACCGGCGACTCCAGGTAGCGGGCGACCGCGCAGGCCTTCCGGGGGCTGAGCGTCTCGGCGTAGTAGAGCTTCACGGGGGAATCTCCTTGCGGTCTGTGTCGCGAAGGAAGGTTGATATCAACGTGATCGGACAATGTCAACCGGGGAGGGCCTCGCTGGCGCTCCCGCTCTGCGCCCTTTTCCCGTCATCCCCGCGAAAGCGGGGATCCAGAGGACGCTGCGGTCTACACGGACCGTCGGCCGCCCTCGCACAGGTCGCCTTTCTCTGGATCCCCGCTTTCGCGGGGATGACGGAAGACAGGGCGGGGATGACGGTGAAGGGGACGGCGCGGCGAGGTGCGGGAAGATACAGTGTCGGCGGGGTTCTCACGCACCCCGCGCCGGCCTCACTCCGCGGGCAGCAGGATCGGGCCGCGGCGCTGCCAGGACAGCCAGACCGGTTCGCCGGACTGCAGCCAGCCTTCGGTCTCGCGGTCGACGTTCTGGGCGGCGACGGCGACCGGTCGCTCCACGCCCGGCAGGTTGACGTAGTAGTGGCTGCGGTCGCCCAGGTAGCTGGCGGCGGCGATGCGGCCCTCGACGGCGCCCTCCGGCGCGCGCTCGGCCGAGGCGGCGATCGACAGCTTCTCAGGCCGGATCGCGAGCAGCACCGAGGCGCCGGCCGCGAAGCTGCCGGCCTCTGCCCTCAGCGTGCCCAGCCCCTCGGCCTCGACCACGGCGTCGTCGGCCTCGCGCCCGCGCACCTGGCCCTTCAGGAAGTTCATCGAGCCGATGAAGGCGGCGACCTCGGCGCAGGTCGGGCGCTCGTAGAGCGTATGGGGGTCGGCGACCTGCAGCACCCGCCCGGCCGACATGACCGCGATGCGGTCGGACATGGTCAGCGCCTCCTCCTGGTCGTGGGTGACGAACACGAAGGTGATGCCGAGCTGCTCCTGGAGCTGGCGCAGCTCGATCTGCATCTCCTCGCGCAGCTTCTTGTCGAGCGCGCCGAGCGGCTCGTCGAGCAGCAGGACCTTGGGCCGGCAGACCAGGGCGCGGGCCAGGGCGACGCGCTGGCGCTGGCCGCCGGAGAGCTGGTCGGAGGCGCGCGCGGCGTAGCCCGGCAGCTTGATCATCGCCAGGGCTTCCTCGACCCGGCGCTTCAGCTCCTGCTTCGGCAGGCGCTCGCGGCGCAGGCCGTAGGCGATGTTCTGGCCGACGTTGAGGTGCGGGAAGATGGCGTAGCTCTGGAACACCATGTTGGTCGGCCGGCGGTGCGCCGCGACGGCGGCCATCGGCTGGCCGTCGATCAGGATCTCGCCCTCGCTCGGGCTCTCGAAGCCGGCGAGCATGCGCAGCAGGGTGGTCTTGCCGCAGCCCGAGGCGCCGAGCAGCGAGAAGAACTCGCCGCGCTCGATCGACAGGCTGACGGCGTCGACCGCGACGACGCTGCCGCCGAAGCGCTTGGTCACCTTCTGGATGTCGATGAAGCGGGCGGGATCGGTGGCCCCGTTTGCCGCCGGTGCGATCTGGGAAGACGTCATGGTCCTAGCTCCACATGCCGGGGCCGGCCCTGACCTGGCCGCGCCGGCGGATCCATTCGGCGGCGACGACGAGCACGGCCGAGACGACGAGGATGCAGGCGCCCAGCGCCAGCACCGTCGGCAGGCGCTGCGGGAAGCGCAGTTGGCTCCAGATGAAGACGGGCAGGGTGGTGTCGGTCGCCGAGAGGAAGAAGGCGATGATGAACTCGTCGAAGGAGATCGTGAAGGTCAGCAGCAGGCTGGCGACGACGCCGGGCAGGATCAGCGGCAGGGTGACCCGGAAGAAGGTCGCGACGGCCCCCTCGCCGAGGTCGAGCGAGGCCTCCTCGAGGTTGCGGTCGAAGCCCTCCATGCGGCTCATCAGCACGGCGATCGCGAAGGGCAGGCAGATCAGCGTGTGGCCGATGACCACCGAATGGGTGCCCAGGCCCAGGCCGATCTGGTTGAGCAGGATCAGCAGCGAGACGCCGACGATGATCTCGGGCAGCACCATCGGCAGCATGACCACGCCCAGGGTCGGGCGCTGGCCGCGGTAGCGGTAGCGGGTGAAGGCCTTGGCGGCGAAGATCGCCAGGCCCGTCGCCAGGGTCGAGGAGATCAGCGCGATCTCCAGGCTGTTGCGAAGCGCCTCGTGCAGCCGCTCGTCCTCCAGCAGCGTGCCGTACCAGCGCACCGTCCAGCCCTCGATCGGAAAGGCGATGTAGATCGACTCGTTGAAGGAGAAGAGCGGCAGGAACAGCACCGGGACGTAGAGGAAGGCGAGGTAGAGGAAGGCGTAGCCGGCCCGGAAGCCGCGGCCCTGGCGCGAGATGCTGCTCATGGTGCGGGGGCCCTCACGCGATCCTCGCCGTCGCCCGCTTCGAGAACCAGACGAAGAGGCAGGCGATCAGGGTGACGGTCAGCATCGAGGCGATCGAGAGGGCCGCGCCGAGCGGCCAGTCGTTGGCCTTGCTGAACTGGGTCTGGATCAGGTTGGCGATCATCAGCCCGCTGGGCCCGCCGACGAGGGTCGGGGTGACGTAGTCGCCGACGGTCGGGATGAAGATCACGATGGCGGCGGCGATGACGCCCGGCATCGACAGCGGGAAGGTGACCCGCCAGAAGCGCCTCAGCGGCCCGTCGCCGAGATCGGTCGCGGCCTCGAGCAGCGAGCGGTCGATCTTCTCCAGGCTGACGTAGATCGGCAGGATCGCGAAGGCCGCCCAGGCGTGGGCCAGGGTCAGCACGACGGCGAAGGGATTGTAGAGCAGGAACGACAGCGGCTCGTCAATCAGGCCGAGCCAGGCGAGTCCCGAGTTCACGACGCCGTCGTAGCCCAGGATGATCTTCCAGGCGAAGACGCGCAGCAGGTAGCTGGTCCAGAACGGCAGGGTGATCAGCACCAGCCAGACCATCTTGTGCCGGCTGACGTCGAAGGCGACGTAGTAGGCGAGCGGGTAGGCCAGCAGCACGGTCAGCAGGGTGACCAGGCCGGCGATCAGGACCGAGCGCAGGAAGACCGTCAGGTAGATCGTCCGCTGGGCGATCTTCTCGTAGTTGGCCAGGGTCAGGTCGGTGTCGAGGGTGACGTAGTCCTGGGTCCAGAAGCTGAACAGGACCAGCAGGGCGAGCGGCACCGCGAGGGCCGCGACCACGAAGGAAAGCGCCGGCAGGCTGAGGCACCAGCCCCGGATCGCCTCGCTCTGCAGGTAGCCGCGCCGCCAGCGGCTCCGCCAGCCGCCGGCGGCGGGCGGCACGGCGCTCGCGGCGAGGGCGCCGTCGCTCACCGGCGCCCTCCGGTCGCCGCGGCCGGCGCCCGCGCCGCCTCCGTCCCGGCCACTGCGGGCAGCGCGAAGTGGGCGGGAAAGAGCGCGGCCAGGTAGGTCCGGCAGGTCCGCTTGGCGGTCTCCCG
This sequence comes from Tistlia sp., assembly GCF_040905785.1. Taxonomy (NCBI): domain Bacteria; kingdom Pseudomonadati; phylum Pseudomonadota; class Alphaproteobacteria; order Rhodospirillales; family Rhodovibrionaceae; genus Tistlia; species Tistlia sp. Next base: position 12,439 of record NZ_JBBDQW010000045.1, on the reverse strand, counting down.
CTCGAAGGTCGCGGGCGCCAGCAGCAGCTCCAGCCAGAGGCCGTCGATCATGCAGCGCAGGCCCTTGGCGGCGACCGCCGGCTCGACCGCATAGCCGCCCTCGGCGACGATCTCCGCGGTCAGGCCCTCCATGGCTGCGGCGAAGTCGGTGTCGGCGCGCGCGCAGACCTCCATGTAGGTCGGCCGCGATTTCGACTCGCCCCAGAAGGCGTACCAGACGGCGATCTTCTTGCGATTGCAGACCTGCGGGTGGAAGTCGGCCTCGAGGATGGCGTTCAGCTTGCCGGCGGCGTCCAGGCCGGGCCGGGAGATCGCCTTCATCCAGAAGGTCCGGTACTCCTCGGTCAGGTGGCGCAGCGTCGCGACGAGCAGCTGCTCCTTGCTCTCGAAGTGGAAGTTGACCAGGGAGCGGGAGACCTGGGCGCGCGCCGAGACCTTGTGCAGCGTCGTCTCGGCGAAGCCGCTGGCGGCGATCGAATCGACCGTCGCCGCGATCAGCTGCTGCCGCGTGACTTCCTTCTTCTCGGCACGCTTGAGCGGCTGTGCGGGGGCGGCGCGTTGGGGCATCCGGTTATCCCAACCTGGTCCATGTGTCGGGGGAAGCGGCGCTCGGCGGAGCCCAGTCCGGGAGCCGCCAGGCGCCTCCCAGGGGCGGCCTCCAGGCGGCCCGCCCTGATCTAATTCCCTGTTATCGCGCTCATACTGCGCAAGGCCGGGACGATATGAAAGAATTATTTTGATCGAACAGTCGTTCGACGTTTCGCTGGACAGACGTTCAGCGAGTCCCCATTATCAGAGGATCCGAAACGACTCGTGGAACAACATCATGCAGCGCAAGCTGGAGCGGTCCCGCGCGCATTTCCGCCAGGCCGCGAAGCGGCTGCCGCTCGGCGTCGCCTCGAACTTCCGCTACTGGGGCGACGACGACACCTTCTACATCGAGCGCGCCGAAGGCGGCCGCCTGTGGGACATCGACGGCAACGCCTACATCGACTACCGACTGGGCTACGGTCCGACCATCCTGGGCTACTGCGACCCGCGGGTCGACGCCGCGGCGATGGAGGGCATGCGCCAGGGCTCCGTCTTCGCGCTCTCGACCGAGCGCGAGCTGGCGGTCGCCGAGCGCATCTGCAAGATGGTGCCGGCGGCCGAGATGGTGCGCTTCTCCTGCTCCGGCACCGAGGCGGTGATGGCGGCGCTGCGCGTCGCGCGCGCCTTCAGCGGCAAGGACGGCTACGTCGTCGCCGAGGGCGGCTACCACGGCGTCTTCGACGCCGCGCTCTGGACCACCGACATGGAGGGCTGGAGCGGCCAGGGCGATCCCGAGCTGGTCGCCTACAGCGAAGGCGTGCCGGGCATCCTGCGCAGCCTGGTCTGGCAGGTGCCGCTCAACGACGCCGACCGGCTCGAGGACCTCTTCAAGCGCAAGGCGGACAAGATCGGCGCCCTGCTGATCGAGCCGATCCAGGGCAACTGCTGCGCGATCTCGGCCGATCCCGCCTACATGAAGGCGGTGCGCGAGCTCTGCACGCGCTACGGCGTCGTGCTGATCGTCGACGAGGTCAAGACCGGCTTCCGGGTCGCGCGCGGCGGCGCCCAGGAGATCTACGGCATCCAGGCCGACCTCTGCACCTACGCCAAGGCGATGGGCAACGGCTACCCGATCTCGGCGCTGGCCGGGCGGCGCGACATCATGTCGATCATCGGCCAGACGGTGGTCCACGGCGGCACCTTCACGGCCCATGCGGTCTCGCTGGCCGCCGCCGAGAAGACCCTGGAGATCCTCGACGAGACCGACGCCCTGGCGACCATCGCCGGCTACGGCGAGCGCCTGCGCGAGGGCCTGGCCGGCGTGCTGGAGGCGCGCGGCATCCCGCACTGCTTCGTCGGCCACCCGGCGCTCTCGGGCCTGTTCTTCTCGGAGACGCCGCCGGCCGGCTACCGCGACTGGAAGACCAGCGACCATGTCTTCTACGATACCCTGGCGCCGCTGCTGGTCGACCGCGGCGTGCTGATCGAGCCGGACTCGCGCGAGCCCTGGTTCATGTGCGAGGCCCATGCCAAGGGCGGCTGCCTGGAAGAGACCCTCAAGGCCTTCGCCGCCGCGGTCGACGCCACGCTGGAGCAGCTCGGCGACCGCGGCCAGAGCGCGGCGGAATAGCCGGCCGCGCTGGCGGTCCCCTCGCTTCATGGTGAGCCTGTCGAACCATGAGGCGTGGGCGCCAGGCCGGCGAACAAGGAGGAAGGAACGGCAATGCGACTAGAGGAACTGGACAAGCTGGACCGCAAGGGCTGGGGCACGCTGGCCGAGGGCCTGCAGCTGCGCACGCGGCTCTTCATCGACGGCGAGTTCGTCGAGGCCGCCGACGGCGGGCGCTTCCAGACGATCAACCCGGCGACCGGCGAGGTGCTGGCGGAAGTCTCCCGCGCCCGCGAGGCCGACGTCGACCGCGCCGTCGCGGCGGCCCGGCGCGCCTTCCGCTCGGGCGTCTGGTCGCGGATGGCGCCGCGCGAGCGCATGGCCGTGCTCTACCGCTTCGCCGACCTGATCGAGGCCAACGCCGGCGAGCTGGCGCTGACCGACACCCTGGACATGGGCAAGCCGATCTCGGACATGGTCGGCATCGACCTGCCCTCGGTGGTCGAGACCTTCCGCTACTTCGCCGAATGCATCGACAAGGTCGAGGGCAAGGTGACCGCGACCGAGTCCGACGTGCTGCACTACGTGCTGCGCGAGCCGCTCGGCGTGGTCGGGGCGATCTCGCCCTGGAACTACCCGATGCTGATGGCGGTCTGGAAGATCGCGCCGGCCCTGGCCGCCGGCAACACCGTGGTGCTGAAGCCGGCCGAGCAGGCGCCGCTCAGCTGCCTGCGCCTGGCCGAGCTGTTCGTCGAGGCCGGCGGCCCGGCGGGCGTGCTCAACGTCCTGGCCGGCTACGGCGAGGACGCGGGCCGCGCGCTGGCCCTGCACCCCGACGTCGCCAAGATCACCTTCACCGGCTCGACCGAGGTCGGCAAGAAGATCCTGACCTACGCCGGCGAGAGCAACATGAAGAAGGTCTCGCTGGAGTGCGGCGGCAAGACGCCCCAGCTGTTCCTCGGCGACCTGCCCGACCTCGAGCGCGCCGTCGAGGCCGCCTACAACGGCATCTACGCGAACATGGGCGAGGTCTGCAACGCCGGTTCGCGCCTGCTCGTCGACGGCCGGATCCACGACGACTTCGTCGCCTGCTTCGTCGAGAAGGGCCGCGAGGCCTATCGGCCCGGCGACCCGCTGGATCCCGCCACCACCATGGGCCCGCTGGTCACCGCCGAGGCGCAGCAGCGCGTGCTCGGCTACGTCGAGGCCGGCAAGGGCGAGGGCGCCGAGCTGCGCTTCGGCGGCGTCGTGCCCGAGGGCCTGGAGCGGGGCGCCTACGTCAGTCCCGCACTCTTCACCGGCGTGCGCAACGACATGCGCATCGCCCGCGAGGAGATCTTCGGACCGGTCGCCTCGGTGATCCGCTTCGACGGCCTGGAGCAGGCGGTCGAGATTGCCAACGACACGATCTACGGCCTCGCGGCCTCGGTCTGGACCCGCGACCTCGGCACCGCGCACCGCCTGGTCCGCGACCTCGAGGCCGGCGTGATCTGGGTCAACTGCTTCGACGAGGGCGACATGACCCAGCCCTTCGGCGGCTACAAGCAGTCCGGCAACGCCCGCGACAAGTGCTTCGACAGCCTGCTCGAGTACACCCAGACCAAGTCGGCCTGGTTCCGCCTGTCCTGAAGGAAGCAAGAGACATGACCGTGGCAAAGAAGGCCGAGACCGCCGAGCACCCGGGCGCGCAGCCGGCGGAGCGACCCGGCAGCACGGGCGGCACCGAACTGGGCGCCAACGCCGTGGCCGCGCTCGAGAGCCTGGCGACGCGCCACCTGGTGCAGCCCTGGGAATCCCTGGAGCACCTGGGCGAGGAGGCGCGCACCCTGCTGACCGGCGCCGACCGCATCTACGTCCAGGACGCCAAGGGCAACCGCCTGCTCGACGGTCCGGCCGGCATGTGGTGCATGCAGGTCGGCTACGGCCGCCGGGAGATCGCCGAGGCCATGGCCGAGCAGGCCATGAGCCTGGCCTACAACTCGCCCTGGTACTCGACCAGTCCGGTCGCCGCCGAGCTGGCCGGGCGCATCGCCGAGATGACGCCGGGCGACCTCGACCACGTCTTCTTCACGACCGGCGGCTCGACCGCCGTCGATTCGGCCCTGCGCTTCGTGCAGTTCTTCAACAACTACCGCGGCCGGCCCGAGAAGAAGATCATCCTGTCGCGCGGCGGCGCCTACCACGGCAGCACCTTCCTGTCGGCCTCCTGCTCGGGCAAGGAGCGCGACCGCAACTTCTTCGACTTCGCGACCGACCGGGTCGTCCATCTCTCCGCGCCCCATCCCTACCGCCGGCCCGAGGGCATGAGCGTCGAGGGCTTCTGCGACTTCCTGCTCGAGGAGATGGAGGCGAAGATCCTGGAGCTCGGCCCCGAGCGCGTCGCCGCCTTCATCGCCGAGCCGATCCTGGCCTCGGGCGGCGTGCTGATGCCGCCGGAGGGCTATCACCAGCGCGCCCAGGCGCTGTGCCGCAAGTACGACATCCTGACCATCGCCGACGAGGTCGTGACCGCCTTCGGCCGCCTCGGCCACTGGTTCGCCAGCGAGGCGGTCTTCGGCTTCGTCCCCGACATCGTGACCTTCGCCAAGGGCGTGACCTCGGGCTACGTGCCGCTCGGCGGCTTCGCCATCTCCAGCAAGGTGATCGAGCAGATCAGCGGCGCCGCCAACAAGGGCTCGGTCTACGCCAACGGCTACACCTACTCGGGCCACCCGGTGTCCTGCGCCGCGGCCCTGGCCAACATCCGGATCATCGAGCAGGAGGGCCTGCTGGCGCACGTCCGCGAGATCGCGCCCTACTTCCAGGCGCGGCTCAAGGAGCTCGAGGAGCTGCCGCTGGTCGGCGAGGTCCGCGGCATCGGCCTGATGGCCTGCGTCGACTGCGTCGCCGACAAGGCCAGCCGCAACCCGCTGGCCCTCGACAAGGAGGTCGGCGCGCGCATCGACGCCCACTGCCAGGAGCTCGGCCTCGTCGTGCGGCCGATCTACAACATGTGCGTGATGTCGCCGGCGCTGATCATCGAGAAGCCGGAGATCGACAAGCTGGTCGAGATCCTGCGCAAGGGCATCGAGCTGACCCAGGACGACCTGGAGCGCGAGGGGCTCTGGCACCGCTGAGGGGAGGCCGCGGCGGCGTCGCCCCTCACCCGCCTCGCTGGCGCTCGGCACCCTCTCCCTCAAGGGGCGAGGGTTACCTTTCCCCTCGCCCCTTGAGGGAGAGGGAGGGGCCCACGCGCAAGCGTGGGAGGGTGAGGGGTGACGCCCGCACCGGCGGCATGCTAGGCCGCGCTGCGTCGCGACGATGTCGCGGCGGGACGGGACGGGCGCTTCGGCGCCCGTTACTTCGTCGGCTACCGCCGGCGGCGGGGCGCCTCTTGGCGAGCTTCGTCCTTCGACAGGCTCAGGATGAAGCTCGCCAAGAGGCGACGGAAAGGCCGCAGGGGTGCTGGGGTGGGGGGGG